>JBHOQZ010000226.1:0-9154 GCA_042408635.1 Chloroflexota bacterium | reverse complement strand
GCCAACGCCGCCATGCAGCGCGCACTGCGTGCCGTCTCGACCCAGCGCGGCCGCGATCCGCGCGGCTATGCGCTGATCGCCTTCGGCGGCAGCGGCCCCGTTCGACTGCATCACGAGCAGCGGTCCAGCGATCCCGACCTCGCCTAGCTCGGCCTCCAGGTCGCCGAGGTAGCGGTCGACGGCTGGGAGCAGGTAGGCGTTGATGACCGTCGTGCTGGTGCGCTCGTACTCGCGGATTTCCGGCAGCACCACGCACGAGAGTGAGACGGGGAGCGTCGGGAAGCGCTTGCGAACCGCCTCACCGACGCGCCGCTCGTGCTCGGGATTGGCGTAGGCGTTGATGAAGCAGACGGCCAGCGACTCGACGCCGGCCGCGACCAGCCGTTCGACCGCCGCCAGCGCGCCGTCGAGGTCGAGCGGCCGCTCGACGCGCCCCCAGCGGTCGATCCGCTCGTCGACCTCGAGCCGGCGACGGCGCGGCACGATCGGTGGCGGCTTCTGCCAGAGCGGGTTGTAAAGCTCGGGGCTGCGGATGCGGCGGATTTCGAGCACGTCGCGGAAGCCGCGCGTGGTCAAGAGGCCGGTGCAGGCGCCGCGGTGCTCGAGCACGGTGTTGGTGGCGATCGTCGTGCCGTGAACGATCTCGCCGACGCGCTCGGCCGCCACGCCGTCCCGTTCGAGCAGCGCCCGCACCCCGTCGACGACGGCGCGGGCGTAGGCGCCCGGCGTGGTCGGCACCTTGCGCGTGGTCAGCCGTCCGTCGGGCGCCAGCAGCATGAGGTCGGTGAACGTCCCGCCGATGTCGACGCCGACGCGGTAGCCGCCCGCGCCCACCCCCTGCACCCCTCTCCCTCCCCCCAATGTCACGTCGCGAAGCCGCGCGAGTATACCAGCCCGGCAGCGAAGGACGCGATTAGTGCACCATGTGGGCGAGTGTCGGTCAGCTCGATTGAACCGGTGTCACGCCTCGCGTCGCGCTGGCATTCGGCGAGGCAGCGACACCCGGTCGCCGGTCGACCGGACCGATCCGTCGGCGACGAGCGCGTCCAGCACGGAGAGCAGGCGCTGACGGATCTGCGCGCCGGTTCGCAGGTAGCCCAGGCGCCGCGCCGTCTCCTGCACCAGCTTCTCGCGCTCCAGGGCGAATGCCTCCGTCAGCACGGCGCGCAGCGCCACCGCCAACTCGGCATCGCAGATGAGATCGATCGGGCGGACAGTGTCATCAGCTCCCGGTCCACGGACCGGAGGCTCTGCCATGTTGCGCGGCCAGAGGAATTCGCCACGCAACCGCCAGTACCCCCCGTCACCGGCTCGCATGAGTCGCGTAAGCCGTGCCTCGATCTGAGCCCCGACGCGCTCGATTCCCCAGGCCGAGGCGACCTGGCGCATGACGTGCCGCGCCGCAACCGGCCCTTGCACTTCAACGCAGCGGGCGATGAGCTTCATGACCTGCGCGTCGGAAACGTAGGAGAAGTCATGGGGGGACCCCTGACGCCGCAGCGGCGACGCCGGGAACGGGGGCCAGTGCCGAGGCAGCGGCGCCGACTCGACGGACGCCGGGGCGAGTTCAGACTTACGTGGGGGTAGCGGCACCGGATTCGGCAGCGAAGCGGCGGTTGATTCCCCCTCATCATGACTCTTGGACCCATCCGAGCCCGCACCGATACTGCGAGATGGTGCGTGAATCGCGGTCGGTACTTGCCCGTCAGTGCCGGAGCTAGGCTCGGGCTGTCGGCGAGCGACCTCGACCGCGCGCAGGATCTTCTCGACCTCGCGCTGGGGGTCGAGTACCCAGTCGCGCGACCAGACCCGGTGGATGCGCCAGCCGAGCTGTTCGAGCACTTCCTGCCGCAGCCGGTCCCGCTCGCGCGCCACGCGTGAGGTGTGGTAGGTCGCACCGTCGCACTCGACGCCCAGGAGGTAGTGGCCCGGACGCTCGGGATCGGCGATGCCCAGGTCGATGCGATAGCGGGAGCAGCCGATCTGGTGCTCGACCTGCAAGCCGCGCGCTCGCAGTGCCTCGGCAACGGCCGCCTCGAACGGCGAGTCCGGCTCCTCTCGACTCGTGGGCGATCCCGCTGCCAGTGCCGCTGGCCCGCGCCGAGCGTAATCGAGGTATGCGCGCAGGAGCTGAGCCCCGCGGCTGGCGGTGCGACGCGGATCGATCGCCTCGGCGTGGATCGAGCTAACGAGCAGGAGCAGATCGCGGGCGCGCGTGATCGCGACATTGAGTCGGCGCTCACCGCCCTCACGGTTGAGCGGGCCGAAGTTGTGGCTCAGGCGGCCCTGAGCGTCGCAGGCGTAGCCGACCCCGAGGATGACGACGTCGCGCTCGTCGCCCTGGACGTGCTCGAGCGCCTTGACGAAGAACGGTTCTCGCCCAGCCTCGCTGAAGAACCACTCGAGATCGCGGCGTTGGAGCCGGATGCGGTCGAGCTCATCGAGGATCGCGTCGCGCTGACGCTGGCTGAAGGCGATCGCGCCCAGCGACTGGCGCGCTGCTGTCTCCGCGTGCTCGACCACCAGTTGGGCGATCCGCTGCGCCTCGACCCGGTTCACCCCGGCACCTGGCGAGCGACCCGGCTGATACACGCCATCGGGCACGTGGACGAAGTGCACACCCTTTCGCGGATGCTGACTCGCGGCGCTGGGGAAGGTGTAGAGGCGCCCGTCGTAGAAGTGCTCGTTCGAGAAGGCGATGAGGTGCTCGTGCCGCGAGCGATAGTGCCAGCCGAGCCAGACCTGCCTGAAGCTCCGGCCCACACACTCATCCAAGATGCTCTCGGCGATCGGCTCGCGCGTGGTTGGCGCGGGCAACCTGGCCGTCTCAGTAGTCGCCTCGGGGCCGCTGGCAGCGCTCGCTCCCGGCGGGACAGCGGCGTCGTCTTCGTCACCTTCGTCGTCATCGGTACGGTCGAAGAACGCCGTGGGCGGCAACTGCCGATTGTCCCCGGCGACGATCAACTGACGGCCGCGCAGGATCGAGCCGACCGCGTCCTCGGGCCGCACCTGCGACGCCTCGTCGAAGATCACCAGGTCGAAGGCGAACAGGCGCGCATCGAGGAACTGGCTGACCGCCAACGGGCTGAGCATCAAACACGGCTTGAGCGTGAGTAGCAGGGTCGGAATCTCGGCAAACAGCCGGCGCAGCGGCCTATGACGCTTCTTGCGGAACTCTCGCTGCAGGATTGCCGGCTCGGACGACGAGGTGCGGACCGCCGCGTCGTCGAGGGGTGGTAGCCGGGTGAGCAGGCTCCGCCGAACGCGCTCGGCGGCAGCGCGGATCGAGCGGCGGTCGAGCTCGCGGAACTGCTCGATGAGCCGTTCGTGCTCGACCGCCCGGAACTCGCGGAGGCGCGGCTCCTGGCGATAGCGCGCATCAAGCCAGAGCGTCCAGAGGCGTTTGTGAAAGAGGGACAGCCAGGCCGAGACTGGGGGCTGCTCGCGCTTGAGGTGCTCGAGGAAGTCGCTGAGTCCAGCCGCCGCGCAGTCTCGGCTCACCCGCTGGCAGTCGAGCCACCGCTCGAGTTCATCGAGAGCGCCGAGGCGGACACCGACCCAGTCCAGCACAACCTGGAGCGGCGCGCTCCAGAAATCCAGGCGGTTGCGGGCCGGCGCCCCGGACGGGAAGAGCTGCTCGAGATAGGCCATTTCGCGGCGGACCGCCCCTAGCGCCGCCGCCAGTTCCTCGGCCTCGGCGCCGACCTGACGCCCGCGCTCCGGGGCAGCCCCTTCGACCACCAGCGCGAGCAGTCCGGCAGGTGGCTGACCCTGCGTGCGGGCGAGCAGGCCGGTGGCCCAATCCAGTGCCGCCTGGATAGCGTCCCAGTTCGTGGTGAGGCCGGTGAAGAGGTGCCCGAAGGCGTCGGCGAGGTCGACTGCCTCCGCGGCGAGATCGCGTTCGAAGGCTACCACCCGGTTGGCGGTCTCGATGTCGGCCGCCAGCGCGGCTAGCGTACTCGGGGCCGGATCGGCCTCGCGCCGGCAATCACTCACCAACTGAGCAGCTTCCCAGAACGCGCGCAACTTCGCCAAGACGTGCTCGAGCGCCGCCCCAACTTCAGTGATGGAGTGGGTCCGGGCGTCAGCCACCAGGCGGAGGTCAGCGGCCAGGCCGGTGAGCGCGCGCTCGAGCGCGGCGCGGCTCGCTTCGACCCCTCGCAGCCGGGACTGCACTGCAGCACGGGTACTCGGATCAGCCGTGAGGAGCCTCGCCAGGCCCTCCGGCGGGGGTTTGGTGCCAACGTGATCGAGGATGGCGCGTGCATTGCCGAGGGCGGCCGCGAGCGCCGGCCAGTCGCTGGCAGAACCGAGGTAGCGTCGACCGAAGGCGGAGCGAAGCTCATCTACCTGCTCGGCGAAAAAGGTCTCGGCGTCGCGCGCGCGTCTGCCCTGCTGCAGGATCGTGGCGACCTCGCTGAAGTGGAACGGGGTGCCAGGCGGCAGCAGACGCTTCACCCGCGCCCGGTCGCTCCAGTAGGCCGGGCGCGCCCAGCGAAGCCAGGTGCCGTACGGGCCGGCGAAGCGATCCGCGAGTTCGGGGGCAAGCTCGAGCAACTCGGACGAGTACGACTGCAGCAGGTCATCCCGGGCTGCCAGCGCGGTCGCCTGCTCCGACGCGGTCCGCAAGAGGGCATCGACGCGCGCGAAGGTACCGGGGTCGAGCCAGGCCGGGTCGGGCGCGGGGTCCTTCAGCGCAAGGGCCACGAGTGTGGTCGCTTCGGCAGCCTCGACGAGGCTATCGGGGGCGGGCATGTTCAGTGGTTCCAGCAGCGTGGACAGGGCCCGCCGGTAGGCGTCGAGCGCGCGCACGGCCGCCTCGAGACGAGGTGCAAGCTGCGCCTGACTTGCCAGCGCGTGGTCGCCGGGCGCGGCTTCGGCCGCCAACAGGTGCTCGCGTGCCGCGGCCTCCCCCTCAGTAAGTGCTCGGTCGACGGCGGGCAGATCGAGCGACAGGAGCGTGGGCTGGTAGCGGTGGAGCTGTACGTCCCGCGCCTCGCGATAAGCGGCGTGGCGCTCCTGCCAGGCAGTGGCACGTTTGCGGAGGGTCGAGAGTGAGGTGCCGCCAAACCAGGCGGCCGGCGGATAGGGTGAGGCGGCGGCGTGGCGAGCGATCCCGACGAGCATGTCGAGGTCGTCGATCCGCAAAGACAGGGACATGCCGAAACGCGCGGCCAGGCCCAGGCCGTGCGCCAGGGCTTCGCCCCCCCTGCGGCGAAGTTCGCCGAGATGTACCTCGATCTCCCGACGCTGGTGCAGCGAATACTCCGCCACCGTCGTACCGTTCCAGGGATGGTTGGCAAATCCGAGGACCACCGGCGCCAGGTCCTGCAAACGCTTGACCAGGTCTTCGGCGCGATCGAGCTCGGCTCGTGTGAGCGTGAAGACCCGCGGCATGTCGAACAGCAAGTCCGGCGCCGACGCCACGGCTGCGAGCCGGCCGTGGACAGCAAAGGTCGAGATGCCCAGGGCCGAGACCGGCTCACCGAGCGCGGCCGCGTAGGCATTGAGCTCGCTACGGCAGCGCGCCAGGCGATCGAGGTCGTGAACGACGCTGGCTGCCGGAGCCTCGGTTCGCGCCCGCTGCCAGGTGCGCTCGAGCTCGCGGATGACCTCGCGCTTGGGGGTCGTCTGCCCTTCGAGACTCAGGGCGAAATCAGCCAGCCCCACCTCGCGCAGGCGGGCCAGTACCACATCGCGGGCGGCCGCCTTCTCGCTCACGAAGAGCACGGTCTTGCCGGCGTGGAGGAACTCGGCAATGATGTTGGCGATCGTCTGGCTCTTGCCCGTGCCCGGGGGACCATGGAGGACGAAGCTTGCACCGCGCTTGGCCGCCTCGATCGCGCGCAGTTGCGTCGGGTCGGCGTCGAGGACGTGATGCGCCTCGTGCGGCGGAACGGCCTCATCGAGCTCTGCCTCGTCTGGCACACGGCCGGCGGGCTCCGGCAACCGGGCGGGTGCTCCTGCCAGCACGCGCAGGATCGGATGGCGCTGCGCCGCCTCGGCATTCGCTTCGAGATCCTTGAGCATGCTCAGTTTGACGAAGGAGAAGAAGCCGAGGTAGCTCTCGACGTAGAGCCGTGGAGAGATGCCGGCCGGCAGTCGATGTTGGATCGCCTCCAGGATCGTCAGAAGCGGTTGTTCCTCGACGGCGACCTCGAGGTCGTGCCCGAAGTAGCGGCGCAGGCACTCTCGGAGCGCGGGGTTGACGACGACCTCTTCGTCCAGCGGCTCGAGGCGATAAGGGGCGACTGCCGAATCGCGCCGCAGCGCAACCGGCGCGAGCACCAGGGGTGAGCGCAGTGTCTCCTCGACGCCCGGGCGCTCCTGCCACTCGAGCATGCCGAAGGCGACGAAGAGCGTGTTGATGCCCTGCTCGCTCACCGACGTCTGCGCGCGCAACCGCATGCGGTCGAGCGTCCGACGCAGGCGACCCGGCTCGACCTCGGCGACCAGCTCGTTCGGGCGTGGGGGCCGCACCGCACGGCCGGTGGCGCCACCAAGCCTGCCTGCCGCTCGCCCCTCCAGGTCCGCCCCCTCGGCCTCGAGGGGCAGCTCGCTCGGGTCGGGCTGAAAGAACGTGATGGCGCGTTCGCGCAGCACGAGTTGCTCGAAGAGTCCAACCGGGACTGGCTGATGGAGACGAAGCGCGCTCGACGGCGTCGGCGTGAAGTGGAGCAAGCGATTCCGCCGGCTCAAGTCGATGAGGCGCTGCTGCCAGCGCTGCAGGGATGCGGCAACCTCGTCCACCACTCCCCCTCCCACTCTCCGGAGCCGCCACAGGCGTCAACCTAGGAGACGCCTGGACAGGTGGCCGCCGTGTGGGCCATAGTAGCACAGCCTCTAGCTATCTGCACGCAACATGGGCGCGTGAGAATTGAGAAGCGTGGGAGCAGGACCTCGGCCAGCTCTCCGTCAGCGGGTTGGTGCCGAGCTGGGGGTGCGGAGGAGGCGGAGGATGTTGAGGCCGAGGAGGCGGTCCATGTCGTCGGCGGGGATCCAGTCGGCGACGATGCGCAGGTACTGGAGCGACTGGCGGTAGGTGATGTTGCGCTCGACGTTGGGCATGTCCGATCCCCAGACCAGCCGGTTCGGCCCGACCCGTTGGTAGAGCGTGCGCAGCGCCGGCTCGAGTTCGGGGAAGGGGTATTCGTGGTCGCGACCCCAGTGGATCGGGAAGAGGATCTCGACCATGAGCTGCTCGCGCCGCAGCAGCCGCGCCAGCGGCTCGGGCATCTCGGCCAGCAGCGGCGGCGAGAAGCCGTGGGTCCACACGCCCGGGATCGTCGGCCAGCGCGCGAACCAGCGGTCGAGCCGGTCGAGCTCGCGCAGCAGCGCCGCCGGCTCGGTCGGGTTGGGCACGCCCACGATCTCCCAGAACACCGGGATCCCCAGGTCGCGCACCGCCTCCCAGAACGGATCGAAGGTCGGGTCGTCGAACTGGTGGCGGTAGCCGACCGTGAAGAGGCCGCGGTTGGCGTAGTAGAGCCCGCGCAGCCCGAGCTCCCGCACGGCGTGGCGCAGCCTGGCGATCTCCGCCTCGGTGTGCGCCTCCGCCTCGACCACGTCGGCCAGCCCGATGAACCGGTCCGGGTAGCGCCGCACCGCCTCGGCGAAGTACTCGTTCAGCCGCCCGTAGGGCCGGGCGTTCTGCAGCACGCAGAGATCCACCCCGGCCCGGGCCATCTGCTGGAGCATGAACTCGGGCGGGCTCACCATCTCTTGCAGGCTGGGCGGCAGGAACTGGATGTAGACATCCTCCCCGTCGACCGTCCACTCGAAGCGGCCGAACCGGCCGACGCGGAAGTTCACGTCGCGCAGGTTGGCCGGGCTGGCGAGCGTGCCGTCGTGGAGCGTCTGCCCCGCCACCCGCGCGTGGTCGCGCAGCCGGCGCACGGGCTCGCCGTGGGCGCCGAGGTAGAGCTGCAGGAACAGCCGGTGCTCGGCCTGCGAGGCGAACCCGGCCGGCTCATCGAGGTAGGGGAAGATGTGGGCGTGGGCATCGACGACGGGGGGCAAGCGGCACCTCCACCGGGGCGACGCTGCGCCGCCCCGCTTGACTTCCGGGCGCGGCCATCATAGCATTGTGCGTACTTACGGACAATACGGGGAGAGCGCGTGGACGAGCTCCGCCGCAACGGCCCGCTCCCGCTCTACTACCAGATCGAGGTCGCGATCCGCCGCGCCATCGAGTCGGGCACGCTGCCCGGCGGGCGCCTGCCCCCCGAGGAGGAGTTGGCCGAGCGCTACGCGGTCAGCCGCCAGACGGTGCGCACGGCGCTGCGGCGGCTCGAAGAGGACGGGCTGATCGTGCGTCGGCGCGCCCACGGCACGTTCGTGCGCGCCGACGCCGCCGCCAAGCTGCAGCGCCACCTCGACCACTTGCTCGGCTTCGAGGCGGATCTGCGGCGGCAGGGTGCGGAGCTCGCCGTCGAGGTGCTGGCGGTCGAGCGGATCGAGCCCCCGGCCGAGATCGGGGCCGCGCTGGCGCTCGCCGAGGCGCCGGCCGTGCGGGTGCGCCGCCTGGGCCGCGTGGACGGCGCCCCCCTCTGGCTCGAGTCGCGCTTCTACCCACCGGAGATCGGCGAGCGCATGGCGGAGCAAGACCTGACGACCGGTTCCATCACCAACCTGCTCGAGCGGGTGCTCGGCACACGCGTTGTCGCCGGGCGCATCCGGGTCGAGGCAGCGGCGGCCACCGCGCGCCAAGCGCGCCACCTGGAGGTCCACAGCGGCCACCCCCTCTTGGTCAGCCAGTTCACGTTCTATGGTCCCGAGGGCCGCGCCCTCGAGGTGGTGCGCGCCGCCTTCCGCGCCGACCGCTACGCCTTCAGCTTCGAGCTGCCGTCGCGCTCGGGCGACGCCGTCCCCCTGGGCCAGCCTGGCCGGTTGTCGCCGGGGCCGCCCGGGCAGCCGTGTCCGACGGGCGAGCGCGAGGCGCCCCGGACCCGCGACAGGCCGGGTTGGTCGGCGAGCCTGGCCGACCCGGCGGGCTTCCCCGGCCACGATGGGGTGCGGCTCACCGGTCAACTGCGACCGCAAGCGACGTCTGCCCGAGAAGCGCAGGAGGAGTAAGAGCGATGCCCTCGCCTGCCACGCCGTCCGACCAGCCGTCGAGCCCGGCCTGCCCGCGGTCGTCGCCACCGGCCCGGCC
>JBHOQZ010000217.1:0-2415 GCA_042408635.1 Chloroflexota bacterium | reverse complement strand
CAGACGGGCCGCTGGCCGTCGCGCGCGACGGCCAGCGGCCGGTTGCTGAGCCGGGGCCGCACGCCGTCGCGCCCTTCCGTCCGGTCGGACCGCGTCGTGCACCTGGTCCCCCGGGGCTACCCGGCGGAGCCGCCCGGGCGGGCGCGCTCCAGGTACTCGCCCAGGCGGCGCATCCGGGCGGTATCGAGCCCGTGGATCGTCTGCTACTCCTGCCACATGCGCCGCAGCGACTGCTCGATGCCGGGGTCTCCCGCAGTGAACTGGTTGACCAGATCCTGCCAACGCGCGGCGAGCGCCCGGACCCGCTCGCTCGTCGGGTCGGTGCCGCGCTCCATTTCGGCCTCGACCTGGGCGATCAAGTCCGCCCACTCGGCCTCGGCCTGCCGGATCCGCTCCTCGCCATACTCCTCGCGCCGCCGCTTGATCTGCTCCATCTGCTGGGGCGTGCAGTACTTCTCGACCTTGGCCATGACCTCCAGAGTCTGCATGAGCTGCTCGACGGAGACCTCCCCCGCCGCGCGCAACCCGTCCGCGAGCGTCAGTAGCCGGGCATAGAGCGCCTGCTCCCGCGCGATCTGCTCCTCCAGCCGCGCCAGGTGCAGCTCGATGGTGTGCTGGAGTGAGCAGTCGGGACGGCTCAGGCACGCCCGCACCTCGTCCAGGGAGAGGCCGAGCCGGCGCAGCGACGCGATCTGGTGCAGTCGCTCGACGTCGCGCGCGGTGTAGAGCCGGTGGCCGGTGGCGGTGTGCTGCGACGGCCGGAGCAGACCGATCTCGTCGTAGTAATGGAGCGTGCGCACCGTCAGACCGATTCGCCGGGCCAGTTCGCCCACCTTGAACCCCGTCGCGCCCATCGTCCCCTCCCTGTCGAAGCGGGTCACGCTCCGAGCGTACAACCTCACGTCACGTGAGGGTCAAGGCATTGCCGGGGAATCGGGCGCGGTGTGAGCCGGCCTACATGCCAGGGCCGGCCCGGCCGGCATCAGCGGGCGGGGCTGGGCGACGGGCTGGTGCCGGCGCGGGGCGCGGGGAAGCCGGCGCCCGCGCCCAACGCGGCCGGGGTGACGCCCGCCGGCAGCGCAACGGCGATGGCGTTGTCGTTGAAGTCGGTGAAGTCGACCGTCGAGACTGCCGTCGCCTCCCCGCCGCCGGCAGTGCGCCCACGCAGCTCACTGCGCAGGCGGTAGATGTAGCCGTCGTTTCCGATCCAGACGCGTCCCTCGCCGTCGGTCCAGGTGGCGGCCACGGCCTGGGCACCGGGCAGGCCCGGGGTGACGAGCTGCGCCGGGCCGAGCGTGAAGGCGTAGACCGTGGTCGGCGCGCCCCGCACGGTCTCGGTCCCGACCCGGCGCACATCGGTAGCGCCGCCGAGCGCGCGCTCGGGGTTGACGCTGCTGCCGATGATCGGCAGGAGCTGTGCGAGCTGCTGGTCCGTGTCGAAGGCGAGCCACTGCTGGCCGAGGCGCAGATACGCCCGATCGCCGAGGAGCACGACCTCCGCCTCGCCCACCGTCTCATACGCCGCGCCGCCCAGGCGAAGCTCGACACGGTCCGGCAGAACGAGCTGTCCCTGCCCGGTGGTGGTGATCGACCGGGTGGCGCCGAGCGAGCCGGTTGTCACGACCGAGTCGAGGGAGAAGCGCGCGCGCTGAAGCGGAACGGGCTGGCTCAGCGCCTCACGCAACTCGGCCGGCATCGGAGCCGGCGACGTGAGCGGGGAGGGTGACGCGGCAACGGCGGGGGGCGGCGACGGCGTGGGTCTGGGGGTGTCGGTCGGGCGCGGTGTGGGGCGGGGCGTCGGGCTCGGCGCTGGGGCTGGCCCACCGCAGGCCGCGGCACCAACCACGACCAGCGTCAGTGCGCCGACCAGCGCCGCGCGCACGCGGCGCTCAACCCGCGCGCGGTGGAGAGATCGCAGCACGTTCAAGCGGTGGCGGTCGCCGGCATGATCAGGTGGTCGACACGGCCGGCGGGACCGGCTTCGTCTCACCGGGCAGGCCCGTCTCCTCGGGGCCGGTGTCCGTCCGGGTCGCCCGCGGCGCGGCCGGACCGTCGGTTCCGTTGGCATCCAACGGGCCGTTGCGGCGGGGTCGGACCGTGAGGTAGCGGGTGTCGGGGCGGCGTGGGGCGGCCGCAGCCGATTGGTCGCTCGCCTCCGCCGCTTGCGTGGCCGCCGCGGCTGCCGGGCTCGCCACCTGCTCGTCCGAGGGCAGCACCGGCGCGATGAAGGCGGGCGGCGGCGCCACGCTCACGGCGGTGTACGCCTCGGGCACGGGCCTGGGGCCGGCGGAATCCGCCGGTGCCGAGCTCGTGATCGACCCCGCCGCGGCCGGGTCGGCCGCCGGAGCCGCAAGCGTGGTCGTTGCCTCGTCCTGAACCGCGGGAGCGTGAGCCACCGCCGGCGTGGCCGGCGAC
>JBHOQZ010000213.1:0-2889 GCA_042408635.1 Chloroflexota bacterium | reverse complement strand
CTCGCCCCGACCGGAGGAGGGTAACCAGCCGAGCTGGACGGCGAAGATCGAGATCAGCATCAGGCCGAGCCAGAAGCCGGGGATCGACTGGCCCAGCAGCGCCGCCAGCATGGCGGACTTGTCCCAGAGCGTGTAGCGCCTGGTGGCCGAGAGGATACCGACCGGCAGGCTCACGAGCAGCGCGAGCAGGAAGGAGGCCACCGCCAGCAGCACCGTGGCCGGGAAACGCTCCATGATGTAGGGCAGGACCGGCTGCTGGGCGCGGATCGAGGTGCCGAAGTCGCCGCGGAGGAGGTTGCCCAGGTAGCGCAGGTACTGCTCGTGGAGCGGGCGATCGAGGCCCATGGCGCGGCGCAGGTCCGCGATCGCCTGCGGGCCGGCGGCGTCGCCGAGCATGAGCGTGGCGGGGTCGCCGGGCGTCAGCCGCAGCAGGAGGAAGACGACGAGCGTCACCCCCAGCAGCAGGAAGACCGACTGGAGCAGGCGGCGCAGTGCGTAGTCCACCGGCCCGGGTCAGCTGATCGTGGCGCGGTCGAAGAGGATGTACTCGTCGACGCGCGGGGCGTAGCCGCTGAGCTGGCGGTTGACGCCGTGGATCTCGGGCTGGAAGTAGAGCCAGATCCAGGGGCAATCCTCCCAGACGAGGCGCTGCGCCCCGAACCAGGCCGCCTTCGACTGCTCGTCGCTCGAGGCGGTGTCGGCCTCGTCGATCAGGCGGTCGACGTCGGGGTTGCTGTAGCCGGTGCGCAGCGACCAGTTCGAGTGGAAGTGCTCGCGCATCTGGTAGTCGGGCTCCAGGTTGATGACGCCCCAGGCGAGCAGGTGCATGTCGTACTTGCTGTCCTTGTTCTTGAACACCTCGGCGTAGTACTGGCCCCACTCGGGCGCCTCGAACTGGATGTCGAAGCCGACCTCCTCGAGGTAGCCCGCGATCGCCTCCGACACCTGTCGGTCGGCGATGTAGCGGCCGTTCGAGCCGCCGAACACCGCCTTCGGGTTCGGGGTGCCGGCCTCGCGCAGCAGCGCGCGGGCGCGGTCGGGATCGTAGGGGTAGGGTTGCAGCTCGGTCGAGGCGCCGAACACCTGCGGCGCCAGCGGCGCCGTCGCGATCTGCGTCCGGCCGCGGAAGATGCTCTGGACGATCGCCTCCTTGTCGACGGCGTAGTTCGCCGCCTGGCGCACGCGCCGGTCGTTGAACGGCGTGCGGTCGCAGCGGAAGGCGGTGTAGACGATGCGCGCCGTCGGCGTCGACAGCACCTGGAGGTTCGAGGCGCCCTCGACCGCGCCGATCTGGTCGGGCGGCACGTTGTTGACCATGAGCACGTCGCGCGACTGGAGCGCCGAGAGGCGCGTGCTGTTCTCGGTGATGATGCGCACGACGATCCGCTTGATCGCGGGCCGGTTGCCCCAGTAGTCGTCGTTGCGCTCGAGGACGACGCGCTGCGCCGGCAGGAACTCGACGAACTTGTACGGGCCGGTGCCGATGGCGGCGCGTGCCCAGTTCTCGCCGATCTCCCCGTTGATCCGCTCGGTCATGATGCCCGCCAGCGTCATGTTGCGGATCAGGCTGCGGTCGACGGTCTTGGTGACCACGCGCGCGGTGTAGGGATCGGGCGTCTCGACCCGGTCAATCGAGGCGAGCATGCTCTTCCAGAGCGCCTTCGAGCCCTCGGCGATGATGTTCATGTAGCTGAACTTCACCGCGTCCGAGGTCAGCTCCTCCCCGTTGTGGAAGCGCACGCCGCGGCGCAGCTTGAACTCCCAGGTGCGGTCGTCGAGCTGCTGGTACGACTCGGCCAGCACCGGGATAAGGTTCATGTCGCGGTCGCGGAAGACAACCGGCTCGTAGATGTGGCGGATGATGCTGTAGCCCGGCATGCTGTTGGGCAGCCAGGGCGACATCTGGATCGGGTCCGGGGTGAAGGCGACCGTGAGCTCCTCACCCGTCTGCACAACGGGAACGGGGGTGTAGCCGCTCGCAGCCGCGCCGCCCCGGCCGAGCGCCGCGACGCCCCCCACCCCGAGCGCGGCGCCACCGAACAGCCGCAGGAGCGTCCGGCGGCTCACACGCGGCTGCCCGCTGCCCGACCCGGCGCGTCCGCGCCACCCACCCGGCCTCGCGTCCATCCTCTCGCCTCCTTCGCCTACCTCGCCCGTTCCCTCGCCTCGATCAGGCTGCCGGGAAACCCCACCCGCTCACGGTGGCGCAACCTCCGCCCGCTGCTCGATCACGATGCGGACGGCCAAGCTGCCCGGCATCTCGCGCTCGACGCAACCTCCGCCCGCTGCCCGATGGGGCTCCAGATCGAAGCACGTCGTCTGCGCTCCCGCTCACCTCGTCAGGCACCGGAATGCCCGCCGGGCGCGCCCGGCCTAATGCTCCGGCAGGGGCGGCGAGAAGCGACCGCCGTCCGCCAGCACCCGCATCGACACCGGCACGATCGGGGCTCGCACCGAGGGCTGGTCGACCGCCTCGACCGGTCGGCCCGAGCGTCGCGCCACCAGTTGTGCCACCGCCGGACCGCAGATGCGGCCCTGGCAGATCCCCATGCCGGCGCGCGTCCAGCGCTTCACCGCTGGCGTGCTCGCCCAGCTCCCCGTGCCCGGCCCCCCGAACCCGGCCACCTCGCGGATCGCCCCGGCCGTCACCCCCTCGCAGGAACAGACCACTGTCGCGTCGGTCGCGAGGTCCCAGAGCGCGTCAGGCACCGCGTAGACGCGCCCGAGGGCCGCGGCCAGTGCGCGTGCCGCCGCCAGCCGCCGCCGCAGCTCGCCCGCCGCGAGGTCGTCGACCGGCGGCTCATAGCCGAGCGACCGGGCGGCAGCCAGACCGGCGACCGTCCCGGTATCGGCCGCGGCGGTCGGCCCGACCGGATCCACACCGGCGAG
>JBHOQZ010000211.1:0-2164 GCA_042408635.1 Chloroflexota bacterium | reverse complement strand
GCCGCCAGTCGGGCGACCCGGACCTGGCTACACCTCGTTCGGTGTTCGCAATCGCTGCGAATTCGCTGTCGCTCCACTCTACCCCGCCACGCCCCCCGCGGCAAGCATCCGCCCGTCCCCACCCGCCGACGGCGCAGGTGGAACGACGGGCCACGCTCTCACCCTCGGCCCCGCCGACCGTGCCCCCTCCACGCCCCAGCCCCGACAGCCGCGCCGTCACACTCGGCGCTCGAGAGCGGGGCGCATCTCGACACACCCTGGATCGGGGGGGTGGGGGGCGGGCGCGGGGCGACAGGCGCCGTTGGTGGTTGTGCAGTGCATCTCTTCGCCCAGGATTGGGGGCCGGGGGGCCCGTTGGCGAACGGCGCGGCGCGCTGCCTATAATGACGTCAGCCCGAACGATGGCCCGAGAGGTGACACAGGTGGACAACCCGGCGACGGCGCCCGCGGCGCCACGCGGGTCCCGCGACCCGAGCGAGCAGGGGGCAAACGGCGTGGAGCGCCCGCCTGCGCCGGCGCTGAGCGTGCGCGGCCTCCACACCTACTTCTACACCGGGGAGGGCGTGGTCAAGGCCGTCAACGGTGTCAGCCTCGATCTCTACCCGGACCGGACGCTCGGGCTGGTGGGTGAGAGCGGCTCGGGCAAGAGCGTGGCCGCGCTTTCGCTCCTCAAGCTCGTCCAGAGCCCTGGCAAGATCGTCGCGGGCGAGGTCTGGTTCGAGGGGCAGAACCTTCTCAAGCTGAAGGACGATCAGCTCCGCCAGATCCGGGGCAAGGACATCGCGATTATCTTCCAGGACAGCCCCTCCGGGCTGAACCCGACGATGCGCGTCGGCTGGCAGGTGGAGGAGGCGGTGATCGCCCACGACCTGGTCAAGCGGGTGCAGTCGAACCGCCAGGCGCTCAACGCGCTGCGCGAGGCCGGCATCCCGATGGCCGACGTGGCGGCGCTCCTCTACCCCTCCCAGCTCAGCGGCGGCATGCGTCAGCGCGTGATGATCGCCATGGCGATCGTGCTGCGGCCGCGGGTGCTGATCGCGGACGAGCCGACCTCGGCGCTCGATGCGACGATCCAGGCGGCAATCCTCGATCGCTTGCGCCTGCTCAAGCGCATCTGCCACACCGCCACCATGCTGATCAGCCACAACCTCGGCGTGATCGCCGAGATGGCCGACGACGTGGCGGTGATGTACGCGGGCGCGATCGTCGAGCAGGCGGACGTGCGCACGATCTTCCACCGGCCCGCCCACCCCTACACCGACGCCCTGATGAACTCCATCCCGCGGCTCGACCGGCCCGACCAGCCGCTGCGGCCAATCCGGGGGGAGCCGCCCAGCCTCATCAACCCGCCCGACCAGTGCCCCTTCCTGCCGCGCTGCCACAAGGCGACCAGCGAGTGCCGGATCCGGCCGCGGCCCCCGCTCGTCCAGATCGGCCCGACGCAGAAGGTTGCTTGCTACAACCCGGTGCGTTACGACTGGTCGTCGGGGTGATGTGGGTAGCGCAATCAGGCTATTCCATCACGTGGCGCGGGCTGCTATAATCGCGCCCGGCTCTTGCCCCACATTTCGCGGTTCAGACCTGGAGGCAACGGTTGTTCTTTCTGGACGACGATCGCGCACGGCGTGCGCTCGCGGTGCTCTTCTTCTTGACGGTCGGCGTGGCGGTCGGCCTGGGTGCCTACCACGCCAACGGCGCCGAGCTCGATGGCCAATGGGTCGGACAGTCGGCGCTGGTAGTACTGGCGTTTACCTTCGCCATGCGCTCCAGCCAGGAGCTGCGCGAGGCGCGCGAGCGGCGGCGTCAAATCCAGGCCGACCGGGCCGGCAAAGACCGGAACGAGCGGTAGACGGGCGCCATCGCCCTTCGGCCGGCCGCTGGGCCGGCCTTTTCTCTTGGTCGACGCCCGAGTGCCGGTGACGAACGAGGTGGCTGAGCCGATCGCGCCGCCCCTGCCCGAGCTGGGCCTGGACGCCCCGTTCGCGGCCGCCGCGGAGGCCGCCCGTGCGGCGAACGCCCCGGCCGTCCTGCTCGTGGATCCCCCGGCCGGTCCCCGGCTCGTGGCGGCCGCCGACGCGCGCCGGGCGGTCGAGGCGGATTTGGGCGGGTGGTGGGCGAAGACGGTCGCTCACGGGCGCCTGCCGCAGCCGCGGGTCGACCGGCC
>JBHOQZ010000209.1:0-22677 GCA_042408635.1 Chloroflexota bacterium | reverse complement strand
CTCGCCTTCGCCCGGCCCGGCCGCGGCCGGGCCGGCACCGGCCCCCTCACGGGGGCAGCCGGGTGGCGAGATGGTCTACGCGCTCACCAACCGGTTCGACACACTCGACCCGAACGTGACGACGTTCACCGATGTGCTGCGGATCGCCTACCACGTCTTCGATCCGCTGGTCTGGCAGCCGCGGCCGGGCGAGTTCGTGCCGGGGCTGGCCGAGCGCTGGCAGGTGAGCCCCAACGCTGACGAGTACACCTTCTTCCTGCGCCGCGACGTGAAGTTCCACGACGGCACGCCGTTCAACGCCGAGGCGGTCAAGTTCACCTTCGACCGGATCGTCGACCCTGACCTGAAGTCGCAGGTCGCCTTCTCCTCGATTGGCCCCTACGACAGCTCGACCGTGGTCGACCCCTACACGATCCGGGTGAAGTTCAAGAGCCCCTACGCGCCGTTCCTGGACTCGGTCTCGCAGTCGGCGCTGGCGCCGGTCTCGCCTGAGGCGGTCAAGAAGTACGGCAAGGACTTCGGGTCGAACATTGTCGGCACCGGGCCGTTCAAGCTCGACACCTACCGCACCGACACATTCGTCCGGCTGGTGCGCAACCCGGACTACAACTGGGCGCCGAATTTCATGCGCCACCAGGGGCCGGCCTTCCTCGAAGCGCTCACCTACCGCATCATCCCCGAGCCCTCGACGCGGTTGGCGGCGCTGCGCTCCGGCGAGGTGCATTTCATGCAGGACGTGCCGCCGCAGGAGTACGAGGCGGTCAAGGGCGATCCCAAACTCGGCGTCCTCGAGGGCGTGGTCTCGGGCGGCCCCAACATGATGATGATCAACGTCACCAAGCCGCCGACCGACGACGTCAAGGTGCGCCAGGCGCTCTCCTGGGGCGTCGACCGGCAGGGCATGGTGCGGGCGGTGTTCCGTGGGCTCAACCCGGTCGCGTGCAGCCCCCTCTCGGCGGTGACGCTGGGCTACGATCCCTCGACCTGCAACGTCTACCGCTACGACCCGCAGCGCGCCGGGCAACTGCTCGACGAGGCGGGCTGGCGCATGGGCCCGAACGGCGTGCGGCAGAAGGACGGCAAGGAGCTCGAGCTGCGGCTCGACTACCGCTCGGACCTCGCCAGCGCGGTCAGCCAGGCGACGTTCCTCCAGGCGGCCTACGCCCAGATCGGCATCAAGATCAACCTGGTCGGGGCGGCGCAGGCGGCCTACTTCAACGCCGTGCGCGCGGGCGAGCACAACCTCCAGTTCTGGCAGTCCTCGGCCACCGACCCGGACGTGCTGCGCATCTTCTTCTGGTCGAAGAACGCCGACGGCGGCACGAACCGCAACCGCTACAAGGACGCCGAGATGGACCGGCTGCTCGAGGAGGCCGCCGCCACCACCGACCTGAATCGGCGCAAGGCGCTCTACGCGCAGATCCAGAAGAAGGCGCTCGACGAGGCGATCATGGTCTACTTCGCGGATCCCTACAACGTCTTCGCCTACGCGAAGGACGTGGTGCAGGACCCCTACCTCGACTGGGCCTCGATCTACCCGCTCTTCTACGATACCTGGCTGGCGCGGCGCTAACCACGCCCACCCCCTGCCCAACCCCGCGCGACGGGGTAGAATACGGCGCAGACGCCCTGCCTCGGCGGGACGCCTGTGCCGTCTCTCTGACGGCCACCCTCCCCGAACTCGGGGGAGGAGCGGTCCGAGAATCGCGGCGGCGCACCGCCTACGCCACCGGCCTCGCGGCGGAGAAGACCATGGGGGAGCGCGACGACCTCTGGGCGCCTGCCTCGGCGCCGCTCTCCTGGTGCTTCCGCATAGCGGCGTTGGGGACGCTTCGGACCGTCACATCGATTCGGCCGCCGCTCCGGCAAATGACGACCCGCTGCGGTTGACTCTGGCCCCGCTGGTCGACGGCAGCCCTGTCCAGGTCTACTGGCCGCCGGTCGCGGATCCAGAGCACCAGGGGCTGCCGATTGCCCCACCCGCCGCGCCGCCGGTCCCGTTGCCGCGGGCCGAACCGGCGGGCAACCGGGTGCCGCTGCCGATCGCTGACAACCGGCCTTGGTGGCCCTGGGACGTCGACCCGCCCGGCACGGCCAACCCGGCCTCGCCCGCGCCGGGCAGCCTCTCCATCACCCCGAAGAACCCGTCACCGGCGATGTTGATGGCGGGGCCTGCACCCGGCGGCCGCTGACACCCCAGCTTCCATCTGCCCGGCGCGACCCGAGCGCCTGCCTGCTTGCCGGCTACTCCTGCACCAGCTCGATCAGGACGCCGTGCACGCTCTTGGGGTGGGCAAAGGCGACGAGGTGGCCCAGCGGGTTGACCCGCGGCTCCTGGTCGATCAGCTCGACCCCCTCCGCGTCGAGGCGGCGCAGCGCAGCGTGGATGTCGCGCACGCGCAACGCGATGTGGTGCATCCCCTCGCCGCGGCGCTCGAGGAAGCGCTCGATCACCCCGCCCGGCTCGGCCGAGGCGAGCAGCTCCAAGGGTGTGTCGCCGGTTTCGAGGAAGGCGAGACGCACGCCCAGCCCGTCGCCGCGCTCGCCGACCGTGAAGCCGAAGAGCGTGGTGAAGCGCTCGATCGCCGCGTCGAGATCCTGAACCGCGATGCCGATGTGCGCGACGCCTTCGTACACGTGGCTCTCCTCTCAGTGGGAAGCTCCAACGGTTGCCGCGGTGCTCGTTCGGGCGGCGGCCGGTTGGCTCGAAGAGGTACCCGTGCTGGCCCCGACATCGCCGCGGGGACCCGCCAGCGCCGCTCGGTGCCACCGGCGCAGCGCCGTCGCCAGCGCCCAGCCGGCGATGTTTGCCGCGACGTCGGCGGCGGTGTCCTCCGGGCTCCACATCATGTTGATCCGGTCCTCGCGCCCGCCCTGCTCGGCCAGCTCCTCTTCGTGGATGCGCCACTCACTCACTTCCCAGAATAGCGTCAGCAGCCCGAGGACGAGCGCGGTCACCAGCGGCACGTGCGCCGACGCCCAGCGGACGACTGGCGCAGCGGGAGCCCGGGGCGGGGTCTGCCGGGCCAGCTCGTCCAGGCCCTGCCCAGCCAGCGCCACCAGCCCGAAGGCGGTGGCTGCGTGGGGGATGGCATCGAGCCCGAAGCCACAAAGGCGCCGCTCGGCGAGCGGACCTTTGTAGATCGTGCGCTGCGGGTGCGAGAGGATGTAGCCGAGCGAGAACGGCGCTACCTCGATGGCATAGGCGGCCCGGTCGCAGACCACAACCTTGACCGCGTCGAGGACCGGCCGCAGCGGCTCCGGCGGCACCAGCCTCCCCTCGGTCAGGCGGGCGATCAAGCGCACGGCGTCAGGCAGGAAGAGCACGAACGTGTTGCCGACCAGGTGCGGCAGCCAGGTCGACCGCATGTGGTAGTGGGCACGATTGGCCTGGGCGGTCGTCAGGACACCCAGCCACAGTAGCCAGCGCGCCAGATCGGCCAGGTAGCGCGCGGCACCGTCCCCGGTCCAGCCTGATTCGCGCCCTGTCGCGGGCAGATGGCTTGCCTGGCCTCCACGATGCAACTCCATGCGCCCCCCAAGACCGGCTTCTCGTTCGGAGACGAGCGGCCAGTGTAAGCGGACAGTCGGCGCGGCGCCGCGCATCCCCGGCTCCGGTTTCAGGTAAGCTGGTTCAGCACGGCGCGTGCCATGCCCAACGGCGACCGCATTGTGACATGCCCGACCTGACGCTGCTGACGCTCAACTGCTTCGGGGTGCCGATGCCCGGCACCCTCGCCCGCCTGCGGACGATCGGCCGCGTCCTCGACGAGGAGCGGCCCGACGTGGCCTGTCTGCAGGAGGTGCAGCTCCACCGCTACCGGCGCCTGCTGCTGGGCACGGTGCGCCAGCTGCCGCACGTCCAGCACGAGCCGTTCTGGCACGCGCCCAAGGGCGGCCTGCTGACGCTGAGCCGACACCCATTCGAGCACTGCCACTTCTCGCTCTACCGCCACCGCGGCTGGTGGCATACTCCGTCGCTGGCCGACTGGCTGCTGCACAAGGGCGCGCTCATGACGACGCTGCAGGTCGCCGGCCTGCAGGTCACCGTCCTCAACACCCACCTCATCGCCAACTACGACGGCAACTGGGCGCCGACGAACCGCTACGCGCGGGCCGAGCGCGCCGAGCTGGCGCAGCTCGCTGAGCTCGTCGCCCAGGCGCCCGCCGACCACCTGGTCGTGGTTGCCGGCGACTTCAACGTCCCGCGCGGAAGCTGGCTCTACACCGAGTTCCTGGAGGCTACCGGGCTCATCGATCCACTCGCCGGCTCGATGGAACCCACGTACCGAGTGCCGGCCGCCCTGCCCGACCGCTACGCCGCCGCGATCGACTTCGTGCTCTACCGGCCGCCGCGTGTCGTCGAGGTACACACCTCGGCCCGTCTGCGCTTCGCCGAGCGGGTCCCGATTGTCGGGCGCGACGGCACGCGGGTGCGGCGCGCCCACCTCTCGGACCATCTCGGCGTCGAGGCGCGGTTCGCCTGGTGAGCCGGGCACCCCGCGGCGGATCGGGCGTGCTATCCTGCTCCCGGCGCGTCCGGCAGGTTGGGCGTGCCGTCAGCAGAGGCGGAGGGAGTTGCACAGCATGGCGACGGTGGTTTCGTCGGAGAAGCAGCAGGTTCTTGACGCGGTCGAGGCGATCCGGGAGGAGCTGATCGAGCTCAGCATCCGGATCCACGCCAACCCGGAGCTCGGGCGCCAGGAATACCAGGCGGCGCGCTGGACGGCGGAACTGCTCGAGCGGCACGGCTTCGAGGTGCAGCTCGGGCCGGGCGGAGTCGAGACCGCAGTGGTGGCCTCCGCCGGACGCGGCTCGCCGGTGGTGGGTTTCCTGGCGGAGTACGATGCGCTGCCCGAAGTCGGCCACGCCTGCGGGCACAACCTGCTTGGCACCGCCGCCGTCGGCGCCGCCATCGCCCTCAAGGCGCTGGCCGACGCCGGCCGCGGTACCGTCAAGGTGTTCGGCACGCCGGCCGAGGAGCTGGGCTGGGGCAAGCCGGCGATGCTCGATGCCGGCCTCTTCGACGGGGTCGACGTCGCCATTTCATGGCACCCCTACCCCGGCGCGCCCGACCACGCCGGCGGCACCAGCGGCTGCCTGGCGGTGCGCGGCTACCAGTTCACCTATCATGGTCGGCCGGCGCACTCGGCGGTGTCGCCGTGGGAGGGGGTGAACGCGCTCGACGCGGTCATCCAGCTCTTCAACGGCGTCAACGCCATGCGCCAGCAGATCAGGCCCGATGCGCGCATCCACGGCATCATCAGCAACGGCGGCCAGGCGTTCAACATCGTGCCGGCGCTGGCCCAGGCGCGCATCGCCTGCCGCGCCTACGACAATGAGTATGTCGACGAGGTGGCGCGGCGGATCGTCGCCTGCGCGCGGGGTGCGGCCGAGCAGACCGGCACGCGGCTCGAGATGGAGAAGATCATCCACCTCGACAGCATCCGCTTCAACCCGCCGCTCTGGGAGAGCATGGCGGAGAACCTGCGCCTGATCGGGCGCCAGGTCGCCGAGCCGCGGCCGAGCCCGGCCTCGACCGACTTCGGCAACGTCAGCCAGGCCCTCCCCTCGGTCGCCTGCGGCGTCGGCACCCATCCCCCGGGCGCCGTCTTCCACTCGAAGGAGTTCGCCGAGGCGGCGATTGCGCCCGATGCGCTGGCCGGCATGCTCGACGCGGCGCGCGCCATGGCGCTCACCGGCGCCGACGTGCTCCTCGATCCTGAGCTGGCCGCCCGCGCCCGGGCCGCGCACGCCGGCGCCTGATCGATGCCGGTTGACCCCGCGCCGCGCCCCCGTGCCAGGGTGAACGAGGCGACAGGAGCCGGTGCGGGCCGAACCCCTGGGGAGGCGGAGCCCTGCTCGCAGCCCTTCGCCCCGCCGCCCGAGAGTACGGCCCGCGCCGCCGAGATCGGTGGGCCAGCGCCTGCCAGCGCGCGGCTACGCCCGGGGCCAGCAGCGAGGGCGGCCGACGCCGGAGCTGGGGAGCCGCCGCCCGAGTCGGAGGTCGAGGCGGCGCAGCGGGCACTGCTCGATTGGTACGACCGCCACCGGCGCGACCTGCCGTGGCGCGGCGGACCCGGCGCGCCCACCGATCCGTACCGCGTGCTCGTCTCCGAGACGATGCTCCAGCAGACCGGGGTCAACCGCGTCATCCCGAAATACGAGCAGTTCCTGGCCCGGTTCCCGACGCTGGCCGACCTGGCAGCCGCGACGCCCGCCGACGTGATCCGGGCCTGGGACGGCCTCGGCTACAACCTGCGTGCCCTGCGCCTGCACGGCATCGCGCGCGCCGCGGTCGAGCGCTTCGGCGGGCGATTGCCGAGCGACCCCTCCACGCTCAGAACGCTGCCCGGCATTGGGCCCTACACCGCCGCGGCGATCGCCTGCTTCGCCTTCGGCGCGCCGGTCGCCACGGTCGACACCAATATCCGGCGCGTCCTCGCCCGCGTGTGGCTCGGCCGCGACCCCGACAGCTCCGCCGCCGAGGCGCGCGCAGTCTGGGCGCTGGCTGAGCGCAACCTCGCGCGCGACCGACCCGCGGACTGGAACCAGGCGCTCATGGACCTCGGCGCGACGATCTGCACCGCTCGCAACCCGCGCCACCTCGTCTGCCCGCTGCGCGACCTCTGCCGCTACGTGCGCGCGGAGGCGCCCCAGCGGGCGGTGTCCGGCCTTGCCCTGCGCGCCGCCGAAGCACGACCCGAATACACGACCGCCTCGTCCGTCCCGCACCGGACGCGCCGCTTCGCGGGCTCGACACGCTACTACCGTGGCCGCGTGATCGCCTGGCTACGGCGCCTTCCAGTAGGCACAAAGGTTGACCTCTACACACTAGGCCGAGCGATCAAGCCTGACTTCCGCAATGAGGAAGCAAGCTGGCTGGAGCCATTGGTGCAGCGGCTCTCGGAGGACGGGTTGGTCGCTCTAACGACCACAGATCACGGCCTGCACATCGCCCTGCCTTGCCCTTCAGAGTACACGCCACCGACTCAATCCGCGGAGCGGCGCTCGTAGCGCCTGCAGCTCTACGACCCCGTCCGGCTGTCCCCACGTGGTGCTGGTCACGCCGCGGCCGTGAGCTAACGCAGGCACGACGCCTGCCCTGCAGCGCAAGATGACCACTTGTATTGTGCAGCCCGCACCGCGCTAGCTGTGGAAAGTTGTCTGCACTGCGCCTTGTGGCTAGACTACGAATTGTCTATCCTTCGTGCGCCGATGCGCTGGGCTGGTTGACGCCGGCCAGCGGCGCTGACCCCGATCCGCGTGAAAACGGTGGAGGTGGTACGCGTGGGCGAACGACTCAGTCGGGAAATCGCTCGTCGATCCCTGCTCCGGAGACTTGGTGGTGGGCTCGTCAGTTCGTACCTCGGGATCGGGTATGCTCGTGGGCTCAGTGGGTTGCCGCCCAGCGATGCTGAGGCCCATATCCCGACGCTGCGCCAGACGAGGCGGCTGAACCTACTCACGTGGACCAGCTTCGTACGCGACGAGGACATCTGGTTTCAAGAGAACCTGCAGGAGACATGGGCGAAGCCCAACGGCGTCGAACTGAGTGTCGAACTGGTGAGCAACACCGAGTTGCAACCCAAGATCGTTGCCGCGCTGCAGGCGGGTGCGGGACCCGACGTGGTGCTGCTGAAATTCAATTGGGCACACCTCTACGCCGACAAGCTTCTCGACCTCAGCGATATCGCGGAGCGCAATGGACCAGCCGGCGGTGGCTATTACCCCCTGAGTCAGGCCAACTGCCGAGTCCGTGGTAGTTGGCGGTCGGTACCCTTTGGAATTCTGGGTAATGCGATTGCATACCGGGAGAGTATCCTTGCCACGGGCGGCGGCATCAGCCTGTTTCCGGGTGACTGGTCATCGCTGCGTGATGTGGCCGCCCGTGTCCGCGCGTCCAACCCCGACGTCTTCTTCGGTCAGGCGGTATCGCACGCTTTTGGAGACGCCCCGACCTTCCTCTACCCCTACCTGTGGGCGCACGGGGCAGCCGAGGTGGACGAAAGTGGCACCGTGGTGACGCTGAACAGCGAGGCAACCGAATTAGCCTTGACGACATTCAAGGAGTTCTTCGAGGTCGCTTGTGACCCCCAATGCCTCGCTTGGGATGACTCGAGCAACAACCGCGCCTATCTGGCGGGGCAGGTATGGGCGACCAACAACGCCGCCTCGATCTACATCGCCGCACTCAGCCAGGCACCGCAGATCGCCGCGGATACCCAGCATGCCCTGCTGCCTGCCGGGCCCAAAGGTCGCTTTGTCTTTGCCGATTTCCACAGTTTTGCCATCCCCGCGTACGTGCGCGACCCAAGCCCGGCGCGCGAGCTCCTCTCGTACCTCACGGCACCCGAAACAGTCGGGGCCTTCCTTAAGGCAGGCAAAGGCTACCAGCAGGCACCCTTCCTGCGCGGCGAAACGGACCTCTGGCCGAACCTAGATCCGAAGTTCGATGCATTCAAAGAAGTAGGGCGCTATAGCGGGTGGTTCGGCTATCCGGGTCCGCCAAGTCCGCAGGCGGTCGAGGCCGCGGCGAAATATATCGTCGCCGACATGTTCGCCGCTGTCCTCACCGGTACCCCGCCGCGTCAGGCAATGGCTGCAGCCGAAGCGGAGCTACGCAATATTTATCGGTAGCCCCCCCGACAATGGAGCACTACGTTCTCACCTAAGGTAGCGCAATAGCTGATCGGCAGTACCCGGTCAAGCCGGGCCAATCGTCGGGGTAGGCGACGGTCGGTGAAGAGATTGAAGGCGACGACGCCGCGGGGGGTGAGCAGCGCCGCCAGCCGCCGCAGGAACGGCTTGCGCAGCACCCCGCTCTCGAGCCGCGCGCCGGTATAGAGGTCGACTGCGATGTAGTCGAACTGCTCGGCGCAGCGCTCGACGAAGTCGAAGGCGTCGGCCTCCACAACCTCGACCTCGACCCGGTCGAGGCCGAGCCGCAGCCGCCCCAGCTCCGGCATCAGCGGATCGTGGTCGACGCCAACGATCCGCAGCGCCCCGAACCGCGCCTGGAGCAGTGCAGCCAGCGTTCCCCCGCCCAGCCCCAAGATGAGCGCGCTGGCGGGACGCCGGTCGGGGAGCATGGCGCGCCAGTACCCGCCGTCGCTTCGCCGCGTGCCCGGCTGGACCGACTGGACGACGCCGTCGACCGTCAGCGCCAGCACCCCGTCGACCTCTTCGAGCGCGACGTGGTGCGGTCGCCCCTCGACCGGCGCGGCATCGGCCGATGTCGCGCTAACTCTGTCACCCGCGAGTGCCATGCGCATTGTGGCGGGCGATCGCGTGCAGCGTGAGGCACTCATAGGCGATGTTGGCGGCGAGCATTGCCGTGATCTCGGCGTGGTCCAGCGCCGGCAGAACCTCGACGATGTCGAAGCCGACGAAGCGGATGCCCGTCAGGCCGCGAACCGCCATCAGCGCCTCCCGCGAGGTGACGCCCCCGACCTCTGGCGTGCCGGTGCCGGGCGCATAGGCAGGATCAACCCAGTCGATGTCGAACGAGAGCCAGGCCGGGCCAGGAGCGGCCCGCTCGCGCGCGATCGCCTGGCAGCGTGGAAAGCCGAGCGCGTGCATCTCGCCATCCGGGATGACGCGCAGGCCGAGCGCACGGGCATCGTTGATGTCGCCCGGACCATAGCCGGGACCGCGCATCCCGATCTGTGTCGAGCGGGCCGGATCGATCAGTCCCTCCTCGATCGCGCGGCGGAAGGTGGTGCCGTGGGTGTAGCGCTCGCCCCAGTAGCTGTCCCAGGTATCGGCGTGGGAGTCGAAGTGGATGAGGGCGAGCGGTCCGTACCGGCGATGGGCGGCCCGCAGGAGCGCCAGCGGGATCGTGTGATCGCCGCCGAGGCAGATCGGCACGACGCCCGCCGCGAAGACCGGCTCCATGGCCGCCTCGATCCGCTCGAGCGACGCGGCAGTGTTGCCCGGCACGACGGGCACGTCACCGCGATCGACGCCGGAGCAGTGCGCAAAGACGTCGATGCCCTGGGCGGAGTTGTAAGGCCGCAGCAGGAGGGAGGCCGCCCGGATCGCGGCCGGGCCGAACCGGGCCCCAACCCTGAAGGTGGCGCCGGTATCGAACGGCACGCCTACCACCGCGAAGTCGGTCCCCTCGGTCGTCGTCGCATGCGGCAGCCGCATGAACGTGCGGATTCCCTCGAAGCGGGGAAACTCCATCGCGTCAAGCGGTCGATATCCCATCCCTGTCACATCCTCCCGCCTCCCGCCCTCTCGGGGTCGCCTAGCTTCATTATGCAATGGCCCGAGGTCAGGCGGACGACCCTACTCGACTGGTGACGACCTCTGGCCAAGGTGACAGGTCTGCGTGGTTTCAAGTGATATTGAACCTAGACCCCGGGCGCCCGAAGGTGATAAAGGTTGCGGAAATAAGCTGGGGTACCCGTCGGCCGGCTTCAGCCCGCCGACCGATAAACCGGAGCAAGTCAGCAGCTTTCATAGCCGCCGGGCTCCGATGACGAAGCGCCCCGGGGACTGGGACGGCCCGCGTGAGCCGGCTCCGGGTACCCGCGAAGCGGGTGGGGCTCTGCAGCCTAAGGCGCGGGGCTTGAGCTCCGCGCGGTCGGTGCGCGTCACCCAGGAGCGCCCAGACCCGACGTGACGCGCAAGTTGCGCCACGCGATTGCCGCGGGTACGATGGGGAGTGGTTCGAATTCGCTTCCGGGGGTGGCCCTGGGGGCCACGACGGGAGTGCGTGGTTGGAGGTTCGCCTGCCTCAGCCGCTGCGTTTCATCTACTCGGAGATCGGCGAGACGACCGATCGCCTCGCGACCCAGCACCCATGGTGGCCGTGCCGCAAGGGCTGCGGCCACTGCTGCTACCTCCTGACGGCGCCGGTGGCGACCGAATACGAGTGGGAGCACGCGCTCGAGGGGATCAACGAGCTGCCACCCGACTTACGGCGGCGGGTGGTCGAGCGCGCCCGTCGCTTCGGCAACGACCCCGAGCGCACGAACACCGAGGGGCGCACCGCCTGCCCCTTCCTCGAGGACAACGTCTGCTCGATCTACCCCTTCCGGCCGTCGGTCTGCCGCACCTACGGGATGTACACCTACCGGGGCAACGGCCACTGGTGCGAGCTGGTCGAGGACGCGCTGATGGACCACCACGAGGAGCTCGCGGACATCGTCTTCGGCAACCTCGGTCCGGTGCTCACCCAGGTCGACCGGCTCAACAGCCCGCCGGTGGTGCTGCCCGCCTGGATAGAGCGCCAGGTCGCGAGCGGCCGCATTCGCCTCGACGACGCCGACTGATCCCGCCAGCGGGCTTGCCGGCTCCCCGTTGCGCCACCGCGGACGGCCTCTCCAAGTCCAGGTCGTTCGACGTCGGGCGCAACCGGCCCGTGGGCGGATCAAGGCGCCGCGGGCGACCGACCGATCAGGTGCTTGAAGGCGGGCAGCACCTCCTCGAGGCAGCGCCGGAGCTGGGCACGCTGGTCGGGCGAGCAGAACCGCAAGATGGGCGTGGTCAGACCGACCGCCAGGTAGCGCTGCACCTTCTCGATGAGCCGCTGGGGCGGCCCGTAGGCGACCCAGGTCTCCAGCATGAGCCTTCGCTCCGGCGTGAGCTGGCGGCCGAAGCCGTAGTAGCGATCCAGGAACTCGACCGCCTCGTCCCAGGCGGCCTCGGCATCGTCGTTGATGTTGACCATCAGGTGGAGCGAATTGTGCGTCACTTCGCTCTCGCGGCCGTACTCGCGGGCGTAGGCGAGGATCTGACCCCAGCGCCGGGCAAAGACGTCGGGCGGTGTCCCATCGGTCTGCCAGCCGTCGGCCAGCCGGGCCACCCGCCGCAGCGCCCGCCTGTGGCGGGCGTGGCGTGGAGCGCTGGGTTGACCGCGATCCCGATCTGCGGGCGGGGCTGGACCGGCCGGGGCAGCAGCGTCACCCCTTTGAGCGTGTAGTACCCGCCGCGGAACGTCACCTCCTCCTCGCGCCAGAGCCGGCGCAGCACCCCGATCCCCTCCTCGACGCGCCCGATCCGCTCGTCGGTGTGGACGCCGGTGGCAGCGAGCTCGGCGGCGAACTTCAGGCTGTAGCGCGCAGGGCCCCCGCCGCACACGACGAGCAGCGTGCGCCCGTGCGAGAGGACGTCGAGGCTCGCCCACTGGATGGCGAAGACGAGCGGGCTGCGCATCGGGAAGGTGGCGAGGCAGACGGTGCTCAGCTTCACCCGGCGGGTGCGCGTCGCCAGGCCTCTGAGCAGCACGATCGCCTCGAGCCCCGGCTTGGAGAGGACGTTATCCCCCACCCAAACCGAGTCGAAGAGGCCCGAGTCCTCGGCGATCTCCGCCGCCTCGATCAGCGCCTCCACCGGCGCCCGAACAGCACCGCCCGGTTCGGCAGGCTCAGCCCGAAGGACACGGGCTCGCACGCCAGCGTCGACATGCCAGCTCCCTCCAGCGCCCGCGGCCGGCAGCCGGCGGCGGGCGACGTCTCAGCTCAGCTCGCTCAGGATCAGGCGGGCGAGCACCCGCGCCTCGTCGACCACGCCGCGCAGGGGCACGAAGTCGTCCCCCCAGCAGGCCCGCCCCGCCGCCCACGCCATACATCACGGCCACGCCGGCCACGCACGGTCCGCCGGCATCGAAGGCGCGACGACCATAGACGGTGCGTGGCGGCTACTCGTGGACCGCCGCCTGGGCGGCTGTGAGGGTGCGCACCCCCGGAGTCGCCGGGTCGACGAGCGCCGGCAGCATGTGGACCCCGCGCGTGACGCGCACCTCGTAGGGCAAGAGGTCGCCGATCGCCGCGCGCACCTCCGCGACGGCGGCGTCGATGTCGTCGCCGGGCAGCAGCCGACGGTCGATGCGGATCGTGGCGCGCTCCGGCAGCGTGTGCGGCACCGGCGGACCGGACCTGGCAGGGCACCGCATGCGGGGCCAGCAGCGGGTGCACGCGCGTGAACTGCATGGCCTTGACGCGGCTCAGCGCCGTCACGGCGCCGTCGATCGCGCTCAGCCCGGTCTCCGGCACGCTCGAATGGGTCGCCCGCCCGACGATCTCGACGTCGACCCGGCCGCAGTTGCCCAGGGAGAGGGCGAAGCCGGTGCCGATCAGGATCATGCCGAACGCCGGCCGCGGGTGTAGCGCACGCAGGATCGCCTCCGAGCAGGCGTGGCTGCTGCGGCCCTCGTTGTTGATCGCCAGGTAGAGCGTGCCGCGGAGCGGCACCCCCGACCCCGGAGCTTCGCCAGCGTGAGCAGCACGGCCACATGGGCCCCTGTTCTGGCTGGCCCCCTGCCCGAAGGCGCACGGCTCGTCGAAGCCGTACTCCGGGGCGCGCCGGATCACGCCGGAGAACGGCTCGGCCATGAGGTTGTGGTGCTGGGTCGGCGTGTAGGCCATGAGCAGGAGCGCGCGGTCACTCGTACCGCTGCCGAAGCGGACAACGAGCTGGTTGAGGCCGGGATCGACGATTTCGTAGGCGCCGAGCCGAACGAACTCGGGCCGCAGCACGCCCTGCACGTAGTGCACGAGCCTCGGATCGTCGGACGCCAGGAGCGGGAGCCGAGGGGCACGTCCGTCGGCACCCGGAGCAGGCGCACCAGCGTTTCGACGAGATAGGCGCGGTCGAGCCGGTGCTCGCCCAGATCCTCCGCCACCCTGCTTCTCCCTGCCGCGCTCCGGGAGCCCCGGCTCAGGGCCCCAGCCTGCCGGGCCTGGCCCATCGATCCCGATCAGGCTGCGGCGCCCTGGGAGCCGCGGTCATACGCCTTGACGCGACGGCGGAGCCCGACACCGCGTCCGCTCGATGGTGCGCCGAACCCGGATCGCCTAACAAGCGCGAAGTGGAGCAGTGGCGGCTCGGGGAGCTACTGATGGACGGCGGGCGGTGGGCGGCCCCAGCCAGACGGCGTGCGGTGGGCGGCCCTAGCCAGACGGCTGCGCGTGGTCAGCCCGAGGGCGTCAGCGGGCCAGGGCAGGGCCTGAGCGCCGTACGCTCCGCCACGGGCCCCTCTGGACCCCGTCGGCTATCGCCGCGGCGTGGGGTCAGGGAGCGAGCTCCTCGTGCCCTCCGCCGCCCGCCGCCCCGAAGGCAGTCGTGGGTCGGGATCGGGTCAGGGGGTGAGTTCTTTGCGCAGGATCGCGCCGGTGTCGGCGTCGACGTAGACGGTGGCGTCGCGGTAGCGGCCGTTATCGCTGCGCCCGCGCGGGAAGTCGGCGTCGTCCCAGCCGAGGTCCTGGGCCGACGCCTTGATGTTGCGGAACGTGACCACCCACTGCCGCGGGCGCAGCGTAACCTCGACGTTGCTCCAGTCTGCGTAGGCGGGCGGCAGGGTCGCCCGCGCTGCCGCCAGCCCCTCCTGTGGGCTCAGCTTCACCTGGAGCAGACAGCCCGAGACGACGAGGAGCGCCACCAGGAGCAGAGCCGCGGCGAGCGGCCTGTGCAGCCGGGGCTGGTCTCGCCCGGAGCCAGCGGCCGGTGCGCGGTGAGCCGGCGCAGCCAGCCCTGGTCGGCCCAAGGCTGCCAGCATCCCGTGCTTCTGGGTGACACATCCCCGGCCGCGTGGGGCTCGAAGCCCCGCGCTCAGGCTGCGAAGCCCCCACCCGCCGGGTACCCGCTGGCGGGTGGGGTAGCCGGAGCGGGCTGACGAGCACCCATTCCAGCCGGCTTCAGCCGGCCGCCCACACGGAGCCCGGGGGTGAACCCCCGGGCGGGCGGGCGGGCTACTTTCACGCGAAACCGCGAAGAGCCGGGCTGCGTCACCGACACGGCGGACGGCCGGAGGGCGCTGCCATGATCCGGTCGCGAGCACATGGGCACGCGGCGGAGCGACGACGCGGGCGGCGCGGGCGGCCGGTTCCAGGGTGCTCCCGCGAAGCACAGGGCAGATCGGCCGCCGGGCTCAGTCGCCCGCGGGCGGTGGGCTGACAGGGACGAGCCGAAGGGGGATCGGGCGGCCGGGAGCGGCCGCCGCCGGAGCACTACCCGAGCAGCCGCTCCCAACAGCAGCGGTCTGGCCCGTGCGGGCGCCCTGCGACTGCTCATGGGCGTGGTAGGAGCTGCGCACGAGCGGGCCGCTCTCGACGTGCTTGAAGCCGCGCTTGAGCCCTTCCTCTTTCAGCCGCGCGAACTCGTCGGGGGTGTAGTAGCGCACGAGCGGGATGTGGTCTTTCGACGGGCGCAGGTATTGCCCGATCGTGATGATGTCGACCTCGTGCTCGCGCAGGTCGTCGAGCGTGGTCAGGATCTCATCCCACTCCTCCCCCACGCCGACCATGATCCCCGACTTGGTCAGCGCTCCGCCCATGCGCTTCGCGCTCTGGAGGAGGTCGAGCGAGCGGTGGTACTTCGAGCCGGGTCGCACGTGGCGGTAGAGCCGCTCGACGGTTTCTAGGTTGTGGTTGAGGATGTCGGGGCGCGCGTCCATCACCGTCTTGAGCGCGCCCTCGGAGCCCTGGAAGTCGGGGATGAGCACCTCGATGCCGATCTCGGGGCAGTAGCGGCGGATCTTGCGGATCGTCATCGCGAAGATGATGGCGCCGCCGTCGGGCTGGTCGTCCCGGTTGACCGAGGTGATGACGACGTGCTCGAGGCCGAGCTTCTGGACGGCGCGAGCGACGCGCTCGGGCTCGCCCCAGTCGATCGTGTTCGGACGGCCGGTGGTGATCGCGCAGAAGCCGCAGGCGCGGGTGCAGACGTCGCCGAGGATGAGAAAGGTGGCGGTGCGGTGCTCCCAGCACTCGCCGATGTTGGGGCAGCGCGCCTCCTCGCAGACGGTGTGCAGTGCGAGGCCGCGCATCAGCTCCTTGAGCTCGCGGTAGTTCGGCCCCATCGGAAGCCGCACCTTGAGCCAGTCCGGCCGCTTCTCGATCCTGCCCGCCGGCCGCTGCTCGACCCCTGGCGTCCCCCCACTCTCGACGACGGTCACCCTGTTCCTCCCGCGCGGACCTCGCCGTCCGCGGCTCACCATCCAATGCTAGCGCCGGCCTCGGCGTAGCGTCAAGGCGAGCCGTGGGGGGGGGGGAGTCTAGGCACTACTAGGTGACACTCCACTCGCCGCGCGGGGCTCGAAGCCCCGCGCTCAGAATACGAAGCCCGCTGAAGCGGGCTGACGCGCGATGACCCCGGCCGGCTTCAGGGGGCTCCGCACTGCCGGGTGGATCGGCCCAGGCCCGCGGTGCCGCAGCCAGGTCCATTGGAGCGGGCTGAGGAGCGAGCGTCCCAGCCCCGCAGGAGCTTTGCAACCTCAGCCCGGGGATTCACCCCCGGGCGGCCCGGAGAGGAGGCTGCGTCCACGACCCGGGCGAGCCCGCTGGACAGGCGACACCCGTCGCAGCGTCACATCGAGTTGCGCCGGGCTGTGGTGGAGGCGACAGCGCGGATCAGGCCGTTGGGGAGACGACGCGGTAGAGCTTGCGGTGGACCTCGTGGTAGCGCTGGACCGGCACGTGCGCCTCCTCGACCGGCACCGGCCGCGTCGAGCCCAGCTCGTAGCGGCCGACGGCGCGCTCCAGCCCCTCGATCAGGCGGTACAGCTCCTCGCGCGTCAGCTCGATCGCGTACTGCGGCAAGCCGTAGCCGGTGACCTCCCCATCCGAGGCGTCGTGGCCGACGTTGTAAAGCCGGGTGAGGCAGGCATGGTCGAGCGCGCGGCTGATCTTCTCGCCGATCGCCCCGTCGTCGAGGTAGCTGACGGCGCTCCAGCAGGCCTCCATCTCCGACTCGGTCAGGCGCACGTGGATCGCTTTGGCTGTCATCTGGCTTTGCTCCCTTTCCTGCCGGGCGTGGCGCGCGCCCGCTCTCTGTCGTTCCCCGCGCGGGCGGCCGCGCCGCCCCCCGCCGGGCTCCTCCGACTTTCCCTGGGACCGGCCCGGGCGGAGGGAGCCCGCGCCGGTCCCGCGCTTGCCTAGTCGGCGGGCACGGCCGCGGCTCGCAGCGCCTCGGTCACGCGCGCGGCCACCGCGTCGCCGAACTCGCTCGTCGTCACCCGCCGCTCGCCCGCCTCGCCGGCCGCGATGTCGGGCGTGCGCAGTCCCTCGGCAATGACCGCCTCGACCGCGCGCTCGATCGCGTCTGCGGCGCCGGGTCGACCGAGCGCGTAGCGCAGCATCATGGCGCCCGAGAGGATCGCGGCAACCGGGTTGGCGATGCCCTGGCCCGCGATGTCGGGCGCCGAGCCGTGGATCGGCTCGAAGAGTGGCGTCGCCCCGGCATCACCGAGCGAGGCCGAGGGCAACAGCCCGATCGAGCCGACCAGCACCGACGCCTCGTCGGAGAGGATGTCGCCAAAGCTGTTCTCGGTCACGATCACGTCAAAGCTGCTCGGCCGCCGCACGAGCTGCATGGCCGCGTTGTCGACGTACATGTGCGTCAGCTCGACGTCGGGGTATTCGGGCGCGATGCGCAGCACCGTCTCGCGCCAGAGCTGCGAGCTGGCGAGCACGTTCGCCTTGTCGACCGAGCAGAGCTGGCGGCGCCGGCCGCGCGCCAGCTCGAACCCCTTGCGCACCACGCGCTCGATCTCGGGCGTGGTGTACTCCATGGTGTCCCAGGCACGCTCGTGGCCGTTCTCCTGCTTGCGCCCGCGTGGCCCGTAATAGATACCACCGTTGAGCTCGCGCAGGATGAGCAGATCGATCCCCTCGGCCACCAGCGCCGGCTTGAGCGGCGAGCTGTGGGCGAGCGCCGGGTAGAGGCGCGCCGGCCGCAGGTTCGCCCAGAGGCCGCGGCGGAGCTGGAGGATCGAGGCGACCTCGGGCCGCTGGTGGGGCGGCAGCGAGGCGTCGCGCGCTGGGTCGCCGACCGCACCGAAGAAGATGGCGTCGCTCTCGGCGCAGAGCCGGCGTGTGGCGTCGGGCAGCGCCACGCCCGCCTGGTCGATCGCCGCCCAGCCGATCGGCGCCTCCACGAACCGGACGCTGTCGGGCGGGCCGGCATGGGCGAGCGCCGCCCGCACGACCTTCAGCCCCTCGGCCACGACCTCCGGGCCGACACCGTCGCCGGCGAGCACCGCAACCTGGTAGGTTCGCACGCTCATGCCCCGCCCCCAACTGGGAGGCCCGCGATCGCTTCTGCCACCGTTGCGGCGGTCGATTGCGGCTGGGCATTGTAGAGGGCGGCGCGGTTGAGCGCGTTGAGGTAGGCGTTGGCGCTGGCGACGATGATGTCGGTGTCGGCCCCGTGGCCGATGTAGGTGCGGCCGTTCACTTCGATCTTGACCGTGACCTCGCCCAGCGCGTCGATCCCGCCCGTCACCGCGTTGACGTTGTACTCGGTCAGCTTGTTCGGGATGCGCACGCAGCGGTCGATGGCGCGGTAGACCGCGTCGACCGGCCCGGAGCCCTGCGCCGCCTCCTCGACGGTCGCGCCGCTACGGTGGACGATGCCGACGCTGGCGGTCGGGATGCTCGGGCGGCCGCAGAGCACCTGCACGTGCTTGAGCTGGTAGGTGTCGGCTGCGGCCTGCTCGAACTGGTCGGCCACGATCGCCATCAGGTCGGCGTCGGTGACCTCCTTCTTGCGGTCGGCCACCTCGAGGAAGCGGCGGTAGACCTGCTGGAAGCGCTCCTCGCTCAGGTTGAACTCGAGCTCCTTCAGGCGGTGGCGCAGCGCCGCCCGCCCCGAGCGCGCGGTCAGGATGATCTTCGACTCCTCGACGCCGACCTCGCGCGGATCGATGATCTCGTAGGTCTCGCGCCGCTTGAGCACGCCGTCCTGGTGGAAGCCGGAGGAGTGGGCGAAGGCGTTGGCGCCGACGATCGCCTTATTCGGCTGCACCGGCACGCCGCTGAGTGAGCTGACCAGGCGGCTGGTCGTCATGATCTCGCGCGTGTTGATGCGCGTGTCGCAGCCGAACTGGTCCCGGCGCACGCGCAGCGCCATCACGACCTCTTCGAGCGAACAGTTGCCGGCGCGCTCCCCGATGCCGTTGACCGTCACCTCGATCTTGCGCGCGCCCGCCTTGATCGCAGCCAGCGTGTTCGCCGTCGCCATCCCGAGGTCGTTGTGGGTGTGGACCGACATCAGCGCCTTGTGGATGTTGGGCACGTGGTTCATCACGTGGGCGATGATCCGGCCGAACTCGTCGGGCGTGCAGTAGCCGGTCGTATCGGGGATGTTGACGATCGTGGCGCCGGCGTCGATCACCGCCTCGATCGTGGCGCAGAGGTAGTCGAGGTCGGCGCGCCCGGCGTCCTCGGTCGAGTACTGCACGGCGTGGCAGTAGCGCTTGGCGTAGCGCACCGCGTCGACGCCGCGCTGGAGGATGTCGTCGCGGTTGCTGCGGAACTTGCCGTCGATGTGGACGTCGGAGACGCCGAGCACGATGTGGATGAGCGGGTCGGCCGCCTCCTTGATCGACTCCCAGACCGCGTCGATCTGCTGCATGTTCGCGCCGGCCAACGCCGTGACCGTGCAATTGCGGCACTCGCGCGCGACCCGGCGCACCGCCTCGAAGTCGCCGGGGGAGGAGGCGGGAAAGCCCGCCTCGATGATGTCTACGCCGAGCCGTTCGAGCTGCCGGGCGATCTCGATCTTCTCCTCGGTGGTAAGGCTGGCCGCCGGCGTCTGCTCGCCATCGCGCAGCGTGGTGTCCAGTACGATGACCCGTTCCATCTCCAGCTCCGCAAACCCCTGCAATGGCCGGGGGCCGGGCGACATCCGTGTCGGCCCAGCCCCCGTACGTGAACCCCTAATCCGCGCCGCCCGCACCCTGGCCAGCGCCCGCCGCTACCTCGCTCGGGCGCGCCACGATCCCCTCGGCCGGGGTGGCGCGCACGGGATGGATGAACGGCATCATCTCGCGCAGCTCGGCGCCGATCTGCTCGACCGGGTGCTCGCCCTCGATCCGCCGCATCGCGTTGAAGCGCGGCCGGCCGATCGCGTTCTCGATGATCCAGTCGCGCGCAAACTGGCCGCTCTGGATGTCCTTCAGGATCTGACGCATCGACTGGCGCACATGCTCGTCGACCACGCGCGGCCCGCTCGTATAGTCACCGTATTCGGCGGTGTCGCTGACCGAGTAGCGCATGTAGTTGAGGCCGCCGCGGTAGATCAGATCGACGATCAGCTTGACTTCGTGGCAGGTCTCGAAGTAGGCGGCCTCCGGCTGGTAGCCGGCCTCGACCAGCGTCTCGTAGCCGGCCTTGATCAGCGCCGCGATGCCGCCGCAGAGCACCGCCTGCTCCCCGAACAAGTCGGTCTCCGTCTCCTCCTTGAAGGTCGTGAGCAGGATGCCGGCGCGCGCGCAGCCCAGCGCCTTGCCGTAGGCGAGCGCCAGGTCGAGCGCGTTGCCAGTGGCATCCTGGTAGACCGCGACCAGCGCCGGCATGCCCACGCCCTCGACATACTGCTCGCGCAGGATGTGGCCGGGGCCCTTGGGTGCGATCATCGTCACGTCGACGTCGCGCGGCGGCACGATCTGGTTGAAGTGGATGTTGAAGCCGTGGGCGAACATCACCATCGCCCCCGACTTCAGGTTCGGCCTGACCTCGCTGTCGAAGATCGCCTTCTGGGTGTGGTCCGGCGTCAGGAACATCACGATGTTGGCCTGAGCTGTCGCCTCGGCCGGCGTCGTCACCGGCAGGCCGTCGCGCCGCACCTTCTCGCGCGTGCGGCTCGCCTCGTGCAGCCCGACGACGACGTCGATGCCGCTGTCGCGCAGGTTGAGCGCGTGAGCGTGGCCCTGGCTGCCGTAGCCCAGGATCGCCACGCGCTTGCCCGCCAGCAGCGCGAGGTCGGCGTCGGCCTCGTAGTAGATCGTTGCCAAAAACCCTTCTCCTCCCTGGTCTGGTCGCGACGTTCGGGCGGCCCCGCGGCCCCGGTGGGCTCGGCGCACCCGTGAGCGGGTACCCGGCCGCGCGGCGCCCGGCCTAGACCGCCGCCACCACCATCGGTGTGCGGACGGTGTCCCCGCTCGCGGTCACCGTCGAGCCACGGCCCATCGCCACCACGCCGGTGCGCACCAGCTCCTTGAGGCCGTAGGGGCGCAGGAGCTGGAGCGCCGACTCGAGCTTGGCCGTGGGGCCGGTGATCTCGAGCATGATCGTGTCGGGCGTGACGTCGACAATCTTGCCATCGAAGATGTCGCAGATCTCGGTCACCTCTGAGCGCGTGCCCGCCTTGGCCGTAACCTTACAGAGCATCAGCTCGCGCGCGACCGCCTCGTCCTTGGTGAGGTCGGAGACCTTGAGCACCTCGATCAGCTTGTAGAGCTGCTTGACGATCTGCTCGAGGATGACGTCGTCCCCGTCGACGACGACCGTCATGCGCGAGATCCCCTGCTGCTCGCTCGCCCCGACGGTGATGCTCTCGATGTTGAAGCCGCGTCGGCGGAAGAGGCTGACGACGCGGTTGAGCACGCCCGGCTCGTCGAGCATCGTCGCCACGATCGTGTGTTTCATCTAGCCCACCACCATTTCGAGCAGCTTTTCATATGGGCGCTCCATCGTTTCGGAGAGGCCGGCGCCCGGCGCCACCATCGGGTAGCAGTTCTCCTCGGGCGCGACCGCGAACTCGATCAGCGCCGGGCCGTCGTGCGCCAGCGCCGCCCGGATCGCCGGCTCGATGCCGGCGGCGTCGGCCACGCGCACGCCCGGGATGCCGAACGCCCTGGCCAGCGTCTCGTAGTCCGGGTTGAACAGGAAGGTGTGCACGTAGTTCTTGCCGTGGAAGAGGTCCTGCCACTGCCTGACCATGCCGAGGTACTGGTTGTTGACGATGGCGATCTTGACATTGATGCGCTCCTGCACGCAGGTCGCCAGCTCCTGCATGGTCATCTGGAAGCCGCCGTCGCCGGCCACCGCCCAGACGGTGCGCTCGGGGCAGGCGACCTTGACGCCCATCGCGGCCGGCAGGGCGAAGCCCATCGTGCCCAGCCCGCCCGAGCCGATGTGGCTGTTGGGGTGGTTGTAGCTGAAGTACTGCGCTGCCCACATCTGGTGCTGGCCGACGTCGGTGACGATCATGCCGTGCGGGTCGGCCTCGTAGATCGCCTTGATGACCGTCTGCGGCATCAGCTCCTGGCTGGGCGGCACGTCGATCGAGGGGTGGCGCTCCTGCCAGTGGCGAATTTGCGCCCACCACTCGGGGTGGGTGCGCGGCTGGACCTCCTTGATCAGCTCGGCCATCACCTTGCGCGCATCCCCGACGATCGGCACGGCGGTCTTCACGTTCTTGCCGATCTCAGCCGGGTCGATGTCGATGTGGACAATCTTGGCGTGTGGTGCGAAGGTGCTCAGCTTGCCGGTGACGCGGTCGTCGAACCGCATCCCGATACCGACGATCAGGTCCGCCTCCTGGATCGCCTTGTTGTTCCAGTAGTGGCCGTGCATGCCGGGCATGCCGACGTAGTTCGGGTGCGAGGCGGGCAGCGCGCCGATGCCCAGGTAGGTGCAGATCACCGGGCAGCCGGTCTTCTCGGCGAGCTGGCGCAGCTCGTCCCAACCTCGCGAGAGGATCACGCCGTGGCCGGCGATAATGACCGGGCGCGTCGCCTTGTTGATCAGGTCGGCAGCCTGCTTGATCTGGCGGGGGTTGCCGTTCTCGGTCGGCCGGTAGCCGGGCAGATCGACCCGCTCGGGCATGTGGTAGGTCGCCTCGCCGAGAAAGACGTCCTTGGGGATGTCGATGAGCACCGGGCCGGGGCGGCCGGTGGTGGCGATGTGGAACGCCTCCTTGACCACGCGCGGGATATCCCGGGTG
>JBHOQZ010000206.1:0-1854 GCA_042408635.1 Chloroflexota bacterium | reverse complement strand
GCGCAAACCCCGCTCGCGCAGCGCGCGGCGCAGCTCCGGCTCGCGGCAGAGGCGCGCCAGCGCGGCGCCGATCGCCGCCTCGTCGAGCGGATCGACCAGCAGGCCGGCGTCGCCCACGACCTCGGGCAGCGACGAACTCTCGGCCGCCAGCACCGGCGTACCGCAGGCCATCGCTTCGAGCGCGGGCAACCCGAACCCCTCGTAGAGCGATGGCAGCGCGAACGCCAGCGCGCCGCCGATCAGCGCCGGCAGGTCGTCATCGGGCACGTAGCCGAGCAGGCGGACGCGGTCTTCGATGCCCGCCGCGCGGGCTGCGCGCTCGATTTCCGCGTCGAGCCAGCCACGCTTGCCAACCAGCGCCAGCACCGCCGGGTCGCCCGCCGCAGTGACGTGGCGAAAGGCGCGCACGAGCCGGGCGAGGTTCTTGCGCGGCTGGAGCGTGCCCACGAACAGCACGTACCGCTCGGGCAACCCGTAGCGCGCGCGCACCGCGGCCAGCCGGGAGGGGTCGGTCACCGGGGCGAACACCGGGTCGACCGCGAGGTGGACCACGTCGATGCGCGCCGGATCGGCGCCATAGCAGCGGACTAGGTCGTCGCGCGTGGCCGCCGAGTCGGCGATCAGGCGCGCCGCCCGCCGCACCGCGTAGCGCGTCGTCGCCTCGAGGTAGAGGCGCTGGCCGAGCGTGTGGCTCTCGGGGAAGAAGCGGTAGCCCAGGTCGTGGACCGTGACGACGCTGGCCGGCGGGTGGTTGAGCGGCAGGACATGCGCCGGCACGAACAGCACGTCCGGTGCACGGCGCGCGAGCTCGCGGGCGAGGCGCACGTGCGTCCAGAGTCGCGGGAACGGCATCACGCGCCAGGCCGTGCGGCCGCCCAGGGGCAGCAGCCCCGGCGGCGGGCGCTCGCGCAGGTAGAGGCGCAGCCGGTGGGGCGACGGCAGCGCCGCCAGGTGGCGGATCAGGTGGAGCGAGTAGTTCTCGGTGCCGGTGCGCCGCGCGGTGGTCGCCCGGCTGGCGTCGATGCCGATCAGGCGGCCGCGGCCCATCGAGCTACTTGAAGGCGTTGAGGCCGGTGATCTCGCGCCCGATCGTGAGCGTGTGCACCTCGTGCGTGCCCTCGTAGGTGTAGACGCTCTCGAGGTTGCACATGTGGCGGAAGATCGGAAACTCCAGGCTGATCCCCGAGGCGCCCAGCACCGAGCGCGCCTCGCGCGCGATCTCGAGCGCCATGCGCACGTTGTTGCGCTTCGCCATCGAGACCTGCGCCGGGTGGACCTTGCCGTGCCGGTCCTTGAGGCGGCCGAGTTGGAGCGCGAGAAGCTGCGCCTTGGTGATCTCGGTGAGCATGTCGACCAGCCGCGCTTGCGTGAGCTGGAAGCCGGCGATCGGCCGGTCGAACTGCTGGCGCGCCTTGCTGTACTCGAGCGCCGTCTCGTAGCAGGACATGGCCGCGCCGATGGCGCCCCAGGCGATGCCGTAGCGCGCCTCGTTGAGACAGGAGAGCGGGCCGCGCAGCCCAGCCACGCCCGGGAGGATCGCTGGCTCGGGCACGCGGCAGTCCTGGAAGACCAGTTCGCTGGTGACAGAAGCGCGCAGGCTCAGCTTGTGCTCAATCGTGCGCGCCGTGAAGCCAGGTGTGCCCCGCTCGACGATGAAGCCGCGGACCTCGCCCTCCCCGGCGCCGTCACCGTCCGACGGGCCGGCGTAGGTCCTGGCCCAGACGATGGCGAGGTCGGCGATCGAGCCGTTGGTGATCCAGGCCTTGCCGCCGTTGATGACGTAGCAATCGCCGTCGCGCCGGGCGGTCGTCTCCATGCCGCCCGGATCGGAGCCGTGCTGCCACTCGGTCAGGC
>JBHOQZ010000351.1:0-2174 GCA_042408635.1 Chloroflexota bacterium | reverse complement strand
GCTTCGCGCTGCTCGCCTTCGGCGGCGCGGGGCCCTGCCACGCGCCGGGGGTGGCGCGGCTGCTCGGCGCGCGCGAGGTCATCCTGCCGCTCGCCGCGGGCGCGACCTCGGCGCTCGGCTGCATCGCGGCGCCGCTCGCCTTCCAGCACTTCCGCACCCGGGTCGCCCGGCTCGACGCGCTCGACTGGGCCGAGCTGCGGCGGCTCTACGCCCAGATGCGCGAGGAAGGCGCGGCGGCGCTGGCGCAGGCCGGGGTTGCACCCGAGCTGATGCGCTTCCACGCCTCGGCCGACATGCGCCTGGCCGGCCAGTACCACGAGATCCGGGTGCCGCTGCCGCTGCAGCCCTCCGGTGAGGCGGGCGACGAGGTGCGGGAAGGAGGCGGCGGCGCGCACGGCTGGCCGGGGCAGCTCGGCCCGGCGCTCCTGCCCGAGCTCGAGGCGGCATTCGATCGCCTCTACCGCGAGCGTTACCGACGGCGGCCGGCCGGCATCCCGGCCGAGGCGGTGAACTGGCACCTCGTGGCCTCAGGGCCGCCCGCGCAGGTCGAGCTGCGGCGCTACGAGAGCGGCGGCGGGCGCTCGGCCGAGGTCGCGCTGAAGGGTCGGCGGCGCGCCTACTTCCCGCTGACGTCCGGCGCGGCCACGGGTGGCCGGCCGGGGGCGCGTGGCTTCGTCGAGACGCCGATCTACGACCGCTACGCGCTGCGCCCCGGCATGGAGCTGGCAGGGCCGGCAATCATCGAGGAGCGCGAGTCGACAGCCGTGATCGCGCCCGGCGACGTCGCGCGCGTCGACGAGTACCTCAATCTGATCGTCACGCTGGGAGGCGGCGCATGACAGGGGGTTCGACCCGGTTCGATCCGGTCACGCTCGAGGTGCTCTGGAGCCGGCTGATCGCCATCAGCGACGAGATGTGGACGACCGTCTGGCGCACGGCGTTCTCGCCGATCGTGGCGGTGCTCCAGGACCACGGCTGCGAGCTGCTCGACGCTCAGGGCAACTGCCTTGCCCACGCGCCGCGCAGCATGCCCGCCTTCAACGTGGCGATGCCCAACGTCACCCGGGCGGTGCTGGCGCGCTGGCCGGCCGAGACGATGCGGCCGGGCGACGTCTTCATCACCAACCATCCCTGGCTCTGCGCCGGCCACCTGCCCGACATTGCGGTGATCACCCCGGTCTTCCACGCGGGCCGGGTCGTCGCGTTCGCGGCGAGCGTCGCCCACGCCAACGACATCGGCGGCACCCGCGACGAGCGGCGCCCGCGCGAGGTCTACGAGGAGGGGATCCTGATCCCCCTCTCGAGGCTCTACGACGCGGGCGCGGTCAATCAGGGGCTGCTCGACATGGTCGCGGCGAACGTGCGCATGCCGGAGGAGGCGCTGGGCGACATCGAGGCCGAGGTGACGGCGAACGAGGTCGGCGTCGAGCGCCTGCTCGCCCTGATGGCCGAGTACGGCCTGACCGACCTGACGGACCTCGCGACCGAGATCGAGTCGCGCTCCGAGCGGGCGATGCGGGCCGCCCTCGAGGCGATCCCGGACGGGTGCTACGAGGGCGTCGCCCGCCTCGACGGCGCCGAGTATCCGCTGACGATCCGGGCGGCGGTCGAGGTGCAGGGTGGCAGCGTCATGGTCGACTACGCCGGCACCTCGCCCCAGGTCGACCGGGGCGGCATCAACGCGCCCTACATCTACACCGTCGCCCACACCTGCTACGCGCTCAAGTGCGCGCTGGCGCCGGGCACGCCCAACAACGAAGGGAGCTTCCGCCCGATCGAGGTGCGGGCGCCCGAGGGCTCGATCCTGAACGCGCGCTACCCGGCGAGCTGCAATTCGCGCACGCGCACGGGCTGGCACATCGGTCCCGCGTTGTTTGACGCGCTGGCGCCGGTGCTGAAGGAGCGGGTGATGGCGGGCGCGGGGCTCCTCCAGAGTAGCCGCGTCTTCAGCGCCGACGAGCGCGGCAACCGCTCGATCGTGGCCTATTTTGCCGCGGGTGGCCAGGGGGCGGGCTGGGACCACGACGGCCGCCCCGGCTACATCTACCCGAGCACGGCGGCCGGGATGTCGTCGGAGATCTTCGAGGTGCGCGCCCCGATGCTCGCGGTGGAGAAGCGGGTGCTGCCCGACTCGGGTGGGCCGGGCCGACGACGCGGCGGGCCCGGCCAGCGGC
>JBHOQZ010000201.1:0-3650 GCA_042408635.1 Chloroflexota bacterium | reverse complement strand
AGCCGCCGGAGCCCGGCTATGCCGTCGGGTCGGTCGCCCCGGCACCGCGCCGCCAGTGGGTCGAGCACCCACCCGTTGACCCTGGGCGCCTTGCCGGGAACCGCGTCGAGACCCCTAGGCACCGAGCCGCGCAGGCGGAGGCGTTACTCGTCGGCCGGGGGGATGCGCTGGAGCGGCGGCCCCGCGACCGCCTCGGCGTCGAGGTCGCTGACGCCGTGCGCGGTCCGCTCGGGCTCGCGCTCGGCGGGGGCGCCGCGCACGGGCGCGGTGTAGCCGGGCGGGTGGCCGGCGCCGGTGGCGCCGTTCTCCGAGGCCGGGCGCAGGTTCATGAGCCCCTGGAGCAGGTCGATCGGCACCGGGAAGATGATCGTGCTGTTGCGCTCGCTGGCGATCTCGGTCAGCGTCTGGAGGTAGCGCAACTGCAGGGTGGCGGGCTCACTGCCGATGATCGCGGCGGCCTCGGCCAGTTGCTGCGACGCCTGTAGCTCGCCCTCGGCGTGGATGATCTTGGCGCGCTTCTCGCGCTCGGCCTCGGCCTGGCGCGCCATGGCGCGCTGCATCGTCTGCGGCAGCTCGACGTCCTTCACCTCGACCGTCGAGACCTTCGCACCCCACGGCCCCGTCTGCTCGTCGATGATCCGCTGCAGGTCCTGGTTGATCTTCTCCCGGTTCGCTAGCAACTCGTCCAGCTCGGACTGGCCCACCACGCTGCGCAGCGTCGTCTGGGCGATCTGGAAGGTGGCGCGCACGTAGTCGGAGACGCGCGTCACCGCCGCCGCGGGGTCGATCACCGCGAAGTAGAGCACCGCGCTCACCCGGATCGAGACGTTGTCGCGCGTGATGATCTCCTGGGCCGGTACCTCCATGGTTACGGTGCGCAGATCGATCTTCACCATGCGGTCGACAAACGGCAGGATCAGGAAGAGGCCGGGCCCGCGCGGCCCGACCAGCCGCCCCAGCCGGAACACCACCCCGCGCTCGTACTCCTGGACGACCTTCACCGACGAGCTCACCAGCGGGATGAGCACGACGAGCAGCACACCGACGACAAAGAGCAACTGCACCAACGGGTTCATGTGGTCTGCTCCCAGCGCCCGCGACCGGGCGCGCCGCATCGAAAACGGCACAATGCGCGCCCTCCTGGCGCGCGCCGGCCGCGCCCCCGGCCCGGCCACCCATTAAGTATAGGTGCAGGAAGTATAGGTGCAGGCCAGCCCGCCGGGCGGCGCGAAGGGTCCCAAGGCCAGATGCACCCACGCCCGTCTGCTGGTAGGAAGATCGAGCTATGACCGGTAGGAATCACGCTCTATTACAGCCGTCGGCGGCGGTTTCTACAATCGTGGTGGCGTCGGCGAAGAACACGCAATCCTGGCGCAATACGCGTGTCGCCGCGCCGGCACCGGTCCGGCTGCCCGGCTCGGCGCTCCCGCGGCCGGACCGCCCGGCGGTGACCGGTTGGAGCGGGGCCAGCGGCGCCCGGTTCGACACCGGGCGTTTCAGAGGTGGAGCCATGGTCCAGGTCGGGCGCAGCTGGGGTGGGGCAATCGAGCGGGACGTGGCGGACGCGCCCGTTGATCCCCCCGGCGTCTACCTGCTCGGACAGGCGGCCGCGCCGACGGGCGCTGACGAGCAGCTTGTTATGCCTTGCCTCGCTAGCTATACTGGGGCAGCCACGAAGGGGGGACCGGTGCGGGACCAGCGATTGACAGCGTCACCGTCGGTGGAGACCCTCACCGCCACCGACTCGACCGGCGACCCGCTCTCGGCGACGCTCGAAATGATCGCCGACCGGCTGTTCGACCAGGCGCGGCGGTTGCGCCGGGCAGCCAACGTTGCAAGCTGGCGTGACCTCGCCGCGCGGGCGAGCTCGGTCGGGGAGGCGCCGGCCGGCGTCGCGGCCCCCGTGAGCGTCGAGTTCGGCCAGCTCCAGGCCCGGCTGGACGCGGCGGCGACCCTGGTCAGCGAGCTTGACGGCGCGATCGACGGCCTTCTGCGCGATCTCACGCAGCGCGGCGGGCGCGACCTGGTCGAGAGCGACGAGCCACTGTACCCGCGCGGCGCGACCACCACGCGGGACTTGCGCCCAAAAAAACAGCGGGTGGACGAGATCATCTGGGTGCAGGAGGAGGAGCGTCACCGGCTCGCCCGCGAGATCCACGACGGCCCGGCCCAGGTGCTCTCGAACGCGGTGATGGAGCTCGAATTCTGCCAGCGGCTCCTCGACCGCAATCCGGACCGCTTGCGCCAGGAGATCGCCAAGCTCAAGGCGAACCTGCGCCTCGGTCTGGCGGACGTGCGCAGCTTCCTGTTCGACCTGCGCCCGCCCGCGCTCCAGGACCTGGGCCTGGCGGCCACGCTCGGGCGCCTGGCCGAGGAGTACCAGAACCGCTTCAACATCGCGGTGGTGTTGGAGATCGCCGACCTGGAGGCGGAGCGGCTCTCGCCGGCGATCGAGGTGACGCTCTTCCGCATCGTGCAGGAGGCGTTGCAGAACGTGCAGCGCCACGCCGGCACCGATCAGGTGACGCTGCGCTGCCAGCGCACGCCGGGCAGCCTGCGGGTGGAGATCGCCGACGCGGGCCGGGGGTTCGATCCGGCGCAGTTGCCCGAAAAGCATCTGGGCCTGGTGAGCATGCGCGAGCGGGCGCAGCTCATCGGCGGCCAGCTCACGATCTGCAGCCAGCCCGGGCAGGGCACCTGCATCAGCCTCGTCCTGCCGATCGAGCCGGGAGAAGGGATGGCCACGACCACGGGCTATCGACCACGAACCAGGGGGGCCGGCACGGGCCGGACAGAGTGAGGAAGGGCCAATGGAGCGTATCCGCGTCTTGATCGCCGACGACCACCCGATCTATCGCCAGGGGCTGCGCGGCGTGCTCGAGAACGAGCCGGATATAGAGGTGGTGGCGGATGTCGGCAACGGGCAGGAGGCGATCGACCTCGCCAAGGCGCTCGATCCCAACGTCGTCATCGTCGACGTGCAGATGCCCGGCAACGACGGCCTCGAGGTCGCGCGCCACGTCAAGCTGCACCTGCCGCGCACCGGCGTCATCCTCATGACGGCCTACGATGACGAGGAGCAGCTCTTCCAGGCGATCAAGGTCGGCGCCGCCGCCTTCTTCCTCAAAGACGTCGACGGCACCGTCCTTCTGGGGGGAATCCGGCGTGTCAACAACGGCGAGTACCTCATCAACGAGAGCGTGCTCACCCGCCCGCTGGTCGCCACCCGCGTCCTCAAGCAGTTCCGCGAGCTCTCGAATGCCGACCGCGAGGTCGAGACGCTCTACGTGCCCCTCTCGGCCCGCGAGATCGAGGTGCTCGAGTACATCGCCCGCGGCAACAGCAACAAGGAGATCGCCCGCGCCCTCAAGATCAGCGACCAGACGGTGAAGAACCACATCACGTCGATCCTGCGGAAGCTGTCGGCCAACGACCGCACGCAGGCCGTGGTCAACGCGTTGCGTCAGGGCTGGATCCGGCTGCCGGATTCGTCCGTCGCCGGGGCAGCATCGGCGAACGGCGTCGGCCGGCTGGCCGGCCACCGCCGGTAGAACCGCCCGGCCCACGCCGGCACCGAGCACCGGCACCGCCTCATCCGGTCATCCCGAACGGGGTCTCACTCGACGGTCACCGACTTTGCCAGGTTGCGC
>JBHOQZ010000198.1:0-2672 GCA_042408635.1 Chloroflexota bacterium | reverse complement strand
CTCGCGCAGCGTGCGCTTGCGCTCCAGCAACCGCCGGGCGGTGCTGCCGGCCGGCACCGCTGCCGCCGGGTGGAGGTCCGCCGCGTCGGCGTCGCCGGTGCTCTCGTCGCCGTTTCGCGGGCTCGAGGCGACCGCCAACTGCGCGCGCAGGGATCCATACCGGTCCGGGCGCGGTGGAGCTGCCTCGACGGAGATCGTCGCGGCCGAGCCGGCCGGTGCCGCGGCGTCGCCGAGCTCCGTGGCTGCGGCCCGACGCTGCAGGCGGTGCGCGGCCAGCTCCCCGAGCCAGACGGCGCCAGCTGGGCCGCGCGCGGGTAGCCCACCGATCGCCGCCGCCGGCACGGATAGCGGTCGCCCCGACGGCACCGCCCGACCGGTCTGGCCGCGCACCAGCCGCCGCAGCCCCGCCGCCAGTTCGCCGAGCGGGAGCCGGCGGGCGGCGATCTCGAGCGGCCAGCCGAGCGCCGCCAGCACCAGCAGCAGGGGCCAGGCCGGCCAGCGCGCCACCGTCGGCCGCGTGGTGGGCTCCACCGCCTCCGCGCCCGCGGCGAGCACCCGTCCCCCGCCCGCCTCGGCGATCCGCGCCAGCAGCGCCGCGTCGATGCCGGCGTCACGGTACTCGGCCGGGTAGGGTGCCGCCCAGCCGACCTCGGCCCGGCGCACATTCCCGCCCGCGTCGCCCTCGACGCGCTGTTCGACCTGCACGACGTAGGCCCCCGGCTCGATCCCCTCGACGCGCGCCGCGTAGCGGCCGGGGCCGGCCGGCTGCAACGCTACCTCGCGGCGGCGCCCGTCCGGCCCGAGCAGCACGGCCCGCGTCGGCCGCACCGTCTCCCAGTCGCTGCGGTTCTCGGCCGTGATCGCCACGGCGTCGGAGCCGGCCTGGTCGAGCCGCACCGACAGCTCGCCCCCCTCGGTCGGCGGCAAGAGCCAGGAGAGCACGTTGTCCCAGAGCGCGGCCGCGCTCGGGCTGCCCGCCCAGGCCCCGCTCCAGCGCCCGCCCAGGTCAGGCGTCCAGGCGACGGCGCGCCCGAGGCCGTACTGCCAGGCGGCCAGGATCGGGTCGCTCTCGGGCGACACCAGCACGACCTCGGCGCGCTCCTTGGGCGTGGCCGCGACGTACCCTTCGAGCGGCGGCACGGCCGCGATCCCGCGCAGGATCGGCGAGGCGGCCGCGGCGGCGGGATAGAACCGCTCGTCGATCAGGATCGAGCGCGTCGCCTGGAGCGTCTCCTGGGTGAAGATCTGCGGCACGGAGGCCGGGTCGGTGGCGAAATGGTAGCGGCCGCGCCCCGCCCGCGCCATCGCCTGGAGGAGCGCCGTGTCGGCGTCCGCCCCCACCGCCACGGTCGAGACCGTGATCCGGGCGTCGCGGGCCTGGCGCAGCAGTTCGCCGTAGTCGCCGCCCGAGCCGGACTGCCCGTCGGTCATGAGGATGATGTGCTTGACGTCGGCCTCGACGTCGCGCAGCGCCGCCACCCCGGCCGCGGCCGCCGGGTAGATCTCGGTGCCGCCGCCCGCGTAGATGCTGCCGATCGCGCCCTCGAGCCGCTCCCCCTCGGTGGCGGGCGTCCAGCCGATCACCCATTGCGGCACCGAGTCGAAGGCGAGGACGGCGGCCTGGTCGCCCGGCCGCAGCACGCGCACGCTGCGCGCCGCCGCCTCCTTCGCCAGCTCCATCTTGGTCCCCTCCATGCTTCCCGACTTGTCGAGGATCAGGAGAAGCGCCACCCGTGGCTGGCGGCCGCGCCCGCGCAGGTCCATGTAGACTGGCAGCGTGCGCTCGACCGGCGTCTCAGCGTAGCCGCCCGGCCCGAAGCTGTCCGGCCCACCGGTCATCACCAGGCCGCGCCCGAGGTCGCGCACGTACCGTTCGATGAGGTCCATCGAGCCCGCCGGCAGCGCGTTGGCAGGCACGTCCGCCAGCACGACTGCGTCGTAGCGTGCCCAGCCGACGAGGTCCGCCGGCAGACCGCTCGGCGCAGACACCACCACCTCGGCGCCGCCCGCCTCGAAGGCGGCCGGCAGATACCCGGACGCCCCCGGGTTCCCCCCGACGAGCAGGACGCGCGGCGGCCCGATCACCCGCTGCACGGCGCCGAGCGCGTTGTTGAGCGGTGTGGCGTCGGCGGCCGGATCGGCCGGCGAGACGTCGACGCGGTAGCGGTGCAGCCCCGGCTCCGCGGCCGGCAGCGGCAGCGCGATCTCCTGCCGACCCCGCCGCAATTCGACAGAGCGCTCGAGCAGGAGCCCGTCGTCGCGGACGACGCGCAGCGTCGCGGCCAGCGGCGCGTCGGCGTAGACGCGCACGGTGAGCACCGGTGCTTCCCCCCGGTAGGCCGTCTCGGGCAGCGCCACCGCCTCGAGCCGGACGTCGCTGGCGGCCGCGCCCACCGGCAGCACGTCGACGGTCACGCCGCGCGCGGCGAGCTCCCGGGCGGTGGCGACGGCGTCGCCGCTCGTCTGACGGCCGTCGGAGACGAGCACGACGCGGCCGGTGTAGCCCTCCGGCAGGAGCGCGCCAGCCAGCCGGAGCCCGTCCGCCAGATCCGAGGCGCCGGTCGGCAGCGCGGCGGCCAGGCTGCGGAACGCGGGATCGTCGGTCGGCCGCTCCTCGACCGCGACGCCGCCCGCCACGGCGACCACGCCGACCCGATCGCCACCCGGCAGGG
>JBHOQZ010000350.1:0-1398 GCA_042408635.1 Chloroflexota bacterium | reverse complement strand
CGGTCCCCAGACCGCCAACGCCACCCGCCCACCTGGCCGCAGCACCCGCCGAATCTCGCTCAGGGCGCGCTCGATCTCGACGAAGTACATCGCGCCGATCCGCGAGGTGACGCGGTCGAAGCTCGCGTCGGGAAATGGCAGGTCGTGCGCATCGGCCACGCGGAAGTTGAGGTTGGTGAGCCCAGCCGCCCGCGCGTTCGCCTCGGCCACCGCCAGCATCCCGGCACTCAGATCGGTGACAGTGACGCGGCCCGTTGGGCCAACCGCGCGGGCCAGATCAAGGGCCGGGTTGCCGGCTCCGCCGGCCAGATCGAGCACGTGGAGACCCGGTTCGATCCGGGCGGCGCCAATTAGGGCGTCGGTCATCGGCTGGGTCTGGCGCGTCAACTGTTGATGCCACTTGCTCCAGGCGTTGACAACGGCGTCGTCGGTCCATTCCTGCACGACAGCCTGCCGGAACTGCGCGCGCTGGTCGGCACGTGGGTCGGTCATCTCACACCCCCTGTCGCGCGTGTGCCCTGCCCCCGTCCCGCTAGGTGGCCATGGCGGTCGACGCGACCGCCGCAGCACCTCCTTACAGCGACCCTACAACCGGTTGAGGGCTGCGTCAAGCAGGTGGTCGAACGCAACGCCGAGCTCGGCGTTACCTGGGTCCACTCCTACGCGAACGAGGACAAGACCCGCGCATACTGCATCGACGACGGCCCGTCGCCGGCCGCGATCCGCGAGGCGGTCGAGCGCAACGGGCTCCCCATCGACCGGATCACACGCGTCAGTGTGCTCGATCCATATTTCTAGCGCTAGCCGGGCGATCGAACGCTACGCCGAGCGTGGTCCGACGGGGGGCCGCGTCTGGCCCGCCCTCGGCCCGCGCCCGGTTTCAGGGCGGGTTCCCCCGCCAGGTGTGGTCGCTCGATTGGCCCGCGCCGGGGGCCGGCGAGCACACCGTCACCGCGTGCCCCGTCGACTCCGCCGGTCGCGTCCAGCCGGCACGCGACGCCCGCCGGATCGCCGACACGCGCACCCTGCCGGGCGGGCAACGGAGGCGTCGCCCGCCGCACTCGGACCGCGTGGGCCTCGGTCAGCCGCCGGTGGCGGTGTAGCCGCCGTCGACCACGATCTCGGCGCCGGTGACGTAGGAGGACTCGTCGGAGGCGAGGAACAGCGCCACGCTCGCAATCTCCTCGGGCCGGGCGATCCGCCCGAGCGGTGTGGCGCTCTCGAAGGCGGTGCGCTTGTTCGGGTCGGCGAGGTAGGGTGCCTGCAGCGGCGTCTCGACAATACCGGGGTGGATGATGTTGGCGCGGATGCCCTGCCCCGCGTACTGCACCGCCAGCGACTTGGTGAGCGAGATCAGCGCACCCTTGCTGGCGGTGTAGGCGTCCTGCGGCAGCGTGA
>JBHOQZ010000194.1:0-6270 GCA_042408635.1 Chloroflexota bacterium | reverse complement strand
AGCCGCGGCCCGCCCAGCATCACCAGGATGCGGTCGCGCACCTCCACGCCGCGGAAGTCGCTGTGCTGCGGCTCGTCGCGGCCGGCGCCGACGAAGACGAGCGCTCCCTCGGCGGTGCCGCCGCCCGCCACGCCGCCGATGCTCTCGCGGACGTCCTGGCGCGGCAGCACGGCGCGCACCGGCCGACCCTCCCGATCGGTCAGCTCGAGCGAGGGGAGCGCGGTCAGGTCGGCGAAGGGGAGGCTGAAGTGCTGGAAGTACGTACCGCGGTCACCGAACGGCTCGAGGCCGATCCGCGCCATCTCGGCCGCGATCCACTCGGCCGCGGCCGCCTCGCCGGGTGTGCCGGCCTTGCGCCCGGCGAGCTCGGGCCGGGTCAGCGCACGCACATCCGCCAGCGCGCGCTCCCCATCGACGGCGCGGGCGTAGCCGGTAAGGGCGGCTGCCTCGCCGGTGTAGGTCGCCAGGAGGTTCACGGCCAGCGCGACCGCCACCCCCAGCGCCAGGTAGCGCCAACGCTGCACGCGCGCGAGCGAGATGTCGCTTGCCTCGAGCAGGCGGCGCAGCCCCCGACCGAGCAGGTTGAAGCCGAGCACCGCGACGAAGAAGGCGAGCGGCGGGTAGAGCGCGAGCCAGGGCGCCGAGAAGACGGCGCGGCGCGCCGCCGCGATCAGCGCGCCCCACTCGGGCATGGCGAAGGCGGTGATGACGCTCGCGGTCGAGCGGCCGCCGGCCGCGATGTCGGTCTCGATGTAGCGGGTGCCGCCGCCGACGAAGATGCCGACGAAGCCGAGTTCGCCCAGCAAGAGCAGCACCGCGCTCATCTCGAGCGCCGCCAGCGCCGCCAGGCCGGGCAACAGGTTGGGCAGCAGGTGCCGTACCGCGATCCCCCAGCCGGAGAGCCCGACCACCCGGGCGCCGTCCACGAACGGCCGGGCCTTGAGCGAGACGACCTCGGCGCGCACGTATTGCGCCAGCTCGGCCCAGCCGGTGAGGCAGAGGGCGACAGCGAACGTCTGGAGCCCGACGCGCACGTCGAACGCCAGGATGGCGACCATGCCGAGCAGCAGCGCGGGGAAGGCGCTGAAGGCGCCGCCGACCGCCGAGATCGCGGCGTCGACCTTGCGGTCGTGGAACCAGCCGGCGAACAGGCCGAGGGTGACGCCAATCACCATGCGCGCCACCACGACGAGCCCGCAGATCGCCAGCGTGTAGCGCGCGCCATAGAGGAGGAGGCTGAGGATGTCGCGCCCGACCAGGTCAGTGCCGAGCGGGAAGAGCGCCGTGGGCGGAAACGGCGCGGTCTGCCAGCGGCCGTCGGCGTAGAAGACGCGCCGCTCCTGCAGCGGGTTGTACGGCGCGATGGCGGGGGCGAGGAGCGCCAGCAGCGCCAGCCCGCCCACGATCGTCAGACCGAGCAGGAGCGGCAGATTCCCCCAGAGGTTGCGCCGCAGCCAGCGCCACGCCCGGCCGGTGCCGCGCACCGGCTGGGCACCGGGGGAGGCAGTCGGAGCCCGCGCTCTCTGGGCCAACGTCGGCGGGAGGGGCGATGGCGTGGTCGTCTCCATGGGCTTCACCCGCTGTGCCTGATCTACTCGCTGCTTCTCGGGCCACAGCCCGAGTGGGTGCCAGAGCCGAGCAGGCGCGGGTCGATCGCGCGATAGGCGATCTCGAGGCAGCAGTTGACGGCGAGGAAGGTGAGGCCGAGGCAGAGGGCGAGCACGGCGGTGGCGGTGGTCTCCCCGCGCTGGACCGCCACCAGCATGAACTGGCCCAGCCCCTGCCAGTTGAAGAACAGCTCGACCACCGGCAAGCTCCCGAGCGAGAAGCGCAGCGAGACCGCGATCCCGGTCAGGATCGGCACGAGCGCGTTGCGCAGCGCGTGGCCGCCCAGGATCCAGAGCCCCGGCAGCCCCTTGGCGGTGGCGGTGCGGATGAAGTCCTGCTCGAGCGCCGCGCCCAGCGCCGTCGAGGTGACCTCGGCGGTGTAGGCGAGCGGCCGCGCCGCCAGCACGAGCATGGGCATGACGAGGTGGCTGTCCCAGCCGAAGCCCTGGACCGGCACCAGGCGCGTGCCCGTGCGCGCGTAGAACTCGACCGCCAGGAGCTGGAGGAGCACCGCCAGCATGAAGCTGGGCGCCGAGATGCCGACGATCGAGAGCGCCCAGGTCGCCGCCGAGAGGCGCGTGTGCCGGCGCACCGCCGAGAGGGCGCCCAGCGGCAACCCCAACAGCGCCCCGAGCCCCACGCCCAGCGCGATCAGCCCCAGGCTGCGCGGGTAGGTCGTCGCCACGACGTCGCGCAGCGGACTCTCGCGGTTGCCGGTCACCGAGCTGATCGTGGTGGGGCCGAGGTCTCCGCGGGCGAAGTCGAGCAGGAGCTTGACTGTCGCCTCACCAGCGCGGCCGAGCGTGTCGGGCACCGGGCGCTTGGCGCGGGTGCCCTCGGCGAAGGCGAGGCCGAGGTTGGTCATGAGCACGATGCCCACGACCACCGCCGCCGTCAGCCAGAGGTGCTTGAGCAGGAGCCGGCCCACGCTACCCCACCTCGGCGACGGCGCGCCGCGCCCAGGCCAGCACGTCGGCGGGCACCCCGAGCGCCGCCATCTCCTCGAGGCTGTACCAGCCGCCGCCCTCCGTCTCGACCTGGCAGAAGGTGGGATCGACGCTCGCTGGCTCCACCCCTCCTTGCGTACCCTCGAACCCGGCTGCCGATGAGTCGAGGGGGACGTCGGCAGCGGCGGCGCCGATCGGGCGGGCAAAGTAGATCAGGTCGATGTGCTCGTGGCCGGGCGCGATCGTTTCGAGCTGGATGCCGGCCGGGCGCACGAGCTGGCGCGGATGGTCGACGCCAACGCCGCGCTCGCCCACCAGCTCGACGGCCACGCCCGCCTCCTCGAGCACCTCGCGCACGGCTGCCTCATCGGGTAGCTCGTGTGGGTCGATGTGGCCGCCGGGCGGCAGCCAGAGCCGCAGCTTCCGGTGGAAGAGGAGTAGCACGCGCCCGGCGTGGACGACGAAGGTGGCGACGGTGAAGTCGCGCGTGAGTTCCGGCTCTGGTGGTGCCTCGCGCGAGCGGGGAGCGGTCTGGGACACGGCCTGCTCCTGGGGTGGGGTAGAACGCGGGATCGCTTCATCATAGCCGGAAACTGGCGCCATCCGCTTCCTCCGAACTCAGACCGGGCGCGGCCGGGTGCGGGTTCACCCTGGGCGCCCCGCCGAACGGCTAGGTCCGGCTGCCGCTGGGCGTCGACTATAATCGGCATGCAGAAGAGCGATGAAGAAAGGGCGGGCGATGCAGCCCGCGGCAAAGGAGCCCCGGCCACCGATGTTGACCGCCGACCATGGGGCGACCGACCCCACCGACACCGCCACGAGCGCGCCGCCGGCGCTGCGCTTCCCGCTCGAGGACCGCGCCGCGCGGCTGCGCCGGATCATCGACGAGAACGCCATGGTCGACCTCCACGCCCACACGAAGCATTCCGACGGCGCCTGGGCGCCCGACGAGCTGGCGCGCGACGGGGTGAAGGAAGGGCTGGCGCTGCTCGCAGTGACCGACCACGACGTAGTGTCGGGCTGCCACCAGTTCGAGGTCGCTGCCTACCGCTGGGGGCTGCTGCCCGTCGTCGGCTGCGAGGTGACGGTTACCCTCGAGGGCAAGAACTATCACATCCTCAGCTACGACCTCGACCCGACGCTCGAGGTCTGGGCGCGGATCCGGCAGGACGTGCCGGCACGGCGGCTGCGCTACTTCGAGGAGATGTTCGGCCGGCTGCGCGCCCAGGGACTCAACGTGTCGCTCGAGCTGGCGCTCGACGAGAGCGGTGAGCTGGTCAACAACGCGACGAGCACCGCCCTGATACGGGGCGGCAACTGCCAGACTGAGGACGAGGCGCGGGAGCTGCTGAAGAAGGTTACGATCGACTACCCGATCCACATCCTGGCGGTGGAGGCGGCGACCTACGCAGACTGGCTGCCGCGCAGTGCCGCGATCTGCTCGGTGGCGCACGCGATGCGCGAGGAGCCGGGCACCTCGAACCGGATCTCGGATCGGCACGTGGCGATGTTGAAGGAGATGCTGCCGCTGGTGGCGCTCGAGGCGTACCATCCCTACCACAAGCCAGAGGAGGTCGAGGCAACGATCGAGCTGGCACGGCGGCACCGCCTGGCGATCACGACCGGCTCCGACGCCCACGGCTACCACGTCAAGCGCCCGCCCCGCCCCTACCCGGCCGAGCTCTCGCACGACTTCCTCGAGCTGCTCCACGACCGCTGGCACCGCACGAGCGACGCCTACCTCGCCACCCAGGCCCAGTACATCTGACCTTTCCCCTTCGCCGACCCTCTGTCGCTTGCACGGTTGACAACCGGCGCCGGCTGCGCTAGGTTCGGGGCGTCACGGGGACGGGGGCCGCCGTCGAGGGCAGGCGTTGCCGCGCGCCTGTTGCGCAGCGGCGCCCCGCGTGGCGGGTGCTCGCGGTGAGGTTTGGGTCGGAGGGTCGGTCGCGATGAGACGCATCTCGGTTCGGTTTGTGCTGCTCTTTGCCCTGCTGGTGGGCGGCTTCTGGGCGCCGGCGACCCCGTCGGCCCAGGCGATCCAGCAGCCCGCGCTCCAGCAGGCAATCAACGCCACCGTCAAGCTCTGGACGATCAACGCTCAGGCCGACGTGATCGCCGGCTGCTCCGGCTCGATCATCCACCCGGCCGGGTTCATCCTCACCGCCTGGCATTGCGTCGGCCTCGCCCCCGACGCCAAGAAGGACCCCAGCAACCAGGGGCTCAAGCCGGGCGATCTGTTCCACCCCAAGGGGTGGGTCGTGGTCGGCCCGACCGAGAACCCGAAGCGCGTGCCCGAGCCGACCTATGTCGCCGAGGTCCGCGCCGGCTCCCCCGAGCTCGATCTCGCGGTGCTCAAGATCTTCCGCATGGTCGATCCGAAGCAGCCGCTCCCCAACCCGCTCAGCCTCCCCGCTCTGCCGCTGGGCGACTCCGAGGCGGTCGCGATCAAGGACGTCGTCCACGTGCTGGGCTATCCGGGCGTCGGCGGCCCGCTCATCACCGTCACCTCGGGCACCGTCTCGGGCTACGACGACTCGGTTGGCGACGGCACGATCAACACCTTCAAGCTCGACGCCAGCGTCAGCCGCGGCCACTCGGGCGGCGCCACGATCAATGACGCCGGCCAGCTCATCGGCGTCAACTCGTGGGGCGCCTCCGACGGCGCCGACAAAGTCGACCGCGCGATCATGGTGCATTTCGCCCACCCCTACCTTCGGCGCGTGCTCACGGCCGAGGGGCTCACGCTCGCCGGCCTCGGCCAGAGCGGCACCTTCGGCCCGATCCGCTTCGGCACCGATGTCGTCGGCGGCAAGCTGGTCGGCGAGGCTACTGTCTTCCCCTCCGGCATCACGAAGGTGTACGCCTTCTGGGCCTACTCGGGCATGCGCGACGGCACCGCCTGGGGCCGCCTCTGGCTCTGGAACGGCGAAGTCGACCTCGACAAGCGCAACGCCGACACCTGGCAGGACGGCCCCCAGGGCAACCAGTGGTACTCCTACTACAACGACGACGGCCTCGAGGACGGCGTCTACACGCTCGCCCTCTTCATCAACGGCCAGGAGGTCCAGCGCGGCAGCTTCACCATCGGCCGCGGCGCACCGCCCCGCGCCCAGACGACGGTCATCTCGGGACAGGTGATCGACGCCAACACCAAACAGCCCGTCGCCAACGCCCGCTTCGAGGTGCTCCAGCCCGGCGTGACCTGGGAGCAGTTCGAGCCGCTCGCCACCTGGGACGATCTCGTGCTCGCCAGCGCGACCACCGGCCCCGATGGGCGGTTCCGCACCCAGGCCGGCGTGCCGCGCGGCGCCGTCTACCCCGTCGCCATCACCGCCCGCGGCTACGGCACCACGTTCTTCGGCATCACCCGGGTCAACGTGCCCAACGATGCCCCCGCCGTCCTCGAGGTGCCGGCCTACTCGATCCGCAAGGACTGACCGCGCGGCAGCACCGAAGCGACGGGCCCTGATCGATCGGGCCCTCCCGGTGCAAACACCCGGGAGGGGCCTGCAGCGTCCGGCGGTGGTCCTTGCGCTCCCGCACGGGTAAGCTGAGGAGGCGGGTGCGGAGCCTCCGCTGCGGCGCTCCCCGCACACAGCAAGCCCTGACAATCGACGAGGGAGATGCGTGAAGCTGTACCTGTTTCGCCTGGCGCGCAACCGCACCAACGGCGCGCCGGTCCCCGGCTACCTGATCCAGACCGACGACGGCA
>JBHOQZ010000349.1:0-7462 GCA_042408635.1 Chloroflexota bacterium | reverse complement strand
GGGTCCCCAGCGCGGCGGGCGCACGTCCTGGACCCACGTCGCCCAGACCGGCACGGTCGACAGTTCGTTGTGGAGCACGAGCCGCGGCTCACCGCTCGCGGGCAGCAGCAAGATGGCGTTGCCGATGAGCGGGCGGAAGTTGGTAAGCCAGCGCAGATCGCCGTCGTGCGCCCGATCGGCGCAGACCAGGATCGCCGCCAGGTTCGCGGCCGCCATCGCCGCCCGCGCGCGCTCGACCCGGCATGCATACTGCTCGACCGGGAAGGGCAGCGCCAGATACTGCTCCCGGTACGACCAGGCATAGGCCCGCTCGGGGTCCCACCGCTCCAGGACGTGCCGCTCAGCCACCCGCGCACCTCCCCGCTCCAGTTGGCCGTCATGATACTGCGGCCTTGCCCACCCGACATGGAGGTGCGGCCACCCTCCTCGTGGTCGCAAGCTCGCGCCCGGCACTCGGGATGGTCGGCCGGTGCGAATGGTAGACTCCCCGGGAGGAGCAAGGATGGTCAGGAGGCAGTGGGAAATGGTCGCAGGTGTGTCGGCGACGGGGCCGGAACGGACGGTGGTGAAGCCCGAGCGCATGGCCGAGCTGTACACGCACTTCATCGGCGGGCGGCGCGTCAACGCCGACGGCCCGCCTGACCTGGTCCGGCGCAATCCCGCCAACACCGAGCAGGTGGTCGGCGAGATGCGCTCGGCCGACCGGACGCTGGTGGCGGAGGCGGTGCGGGTGGCGGCCGAGGCGTGGCCGCGCTGGCGCAACACACCCGCGCCGGCGCGCGGCAAGGTGTTGCTCGAGGCCGCCCGCCTGATGGAGCGCCACCGGGAGGAGCTGGCCTACCTGATCGCCCTCGAGGAGGGCAAGGCGCTGAAGGACGGCCGCGCCGAGGTGCAGCGCAGCATCAACATCACCGAGTTCATGGCCGGCGAGGGGCGCCGCTTCGGCGGCTACACCTCCGCCTCGGAGAGCGCGACCAAGTTCGCCTTTACCACGCGCCAGCCGCTCGGCGTGGTCGTGGCGATCACGCCCTGGAACTTCCCGCTGGCGATCCCGGCCTGGAAGCTGGCGCCCGCGCTCGTGGCGGGCAACGCGGTCATCCTCAAGCCCGCCTCGGCGACGCCCGGCTGCGCCGTGCGCCTGGCGGAGCTCTACCGGGAGGCGGGGTTGCCCGACGGGGTGCTCAATGTCGTCGCGGCGCGCGGCGGGGAAGCGGCCGAGGCGTTGATCGACGCGCCCGAGGTGATGGCGGTCTCCCTGACCGGCAGCACGTCGACGGGGCGGCACGTGGCGGCCCGCTGCGCCGCGCGCGGCATCCCGATGCAGGGCGAGCTCGGCGGCAAGAACGCGGCGATCGTGCTGGCCGATGCCGACCTCGACCTGGCGGTGGCCGGGATCGTCGAGGGCGCCTTTGGCTCGACCGGGCAGCGCTGCACCGCCACCAGCCGGTGCATCGTCGTCGATTCGGTCGCCGACGCCTTCCTCGACCGCCTGATCGCCCGCACGCGGACGCTCCGGGTCGGCGACGGCACGCGCGAGGAGACTGACGTCGGCCCGGCTGTGACCGAGGCGCAGCAGCGGACGGTGCTCGAGTACCTCGAGATCGGCCGCAAGGAGGGCGCGCGGCCCGTCTACCAGGCCGAGCTGGGCGGGCTCGACCGGGGCCACTGGCTCGCACCGACGGTGTTCGACGGGGTGCGGCCGGAGATGCGCGTCGCCCGCGAGGAGATCTTCGGTCCGGTGCTCTCGATCATCCGCGTGCCCGACGTCGCGGCGGCGTTCGGGGCGGCGAACGCGGTCGAGTACGGCCTGGCCGCCTCGGTCTACACGCGCGACGTGCAGGCGGTGTTCCACTTCGTGGATCAGGTCGACGTCGGCATCGCCCACGTCAACCAGCCGACGCTCGGCGGCGAGGTCCACTTGCCTTTCGGCGGTGTGAAGGCCTCCGGCTTCGGCCCCCACGAGCAGGGCCGCGACGCGGTCGACTTCTTCATCAAGGTCAAGACCGTCTACATCAACCACGGCTAACCTGCCAGGGCCGCGGTGCCCCCTGGGGCGCCGCTCGATGGCCCCCCGGCGGCACCTGCGATGGGGGTGTCGGGGCACCGGCAACCGGGGCCGGCGCCACCACTCGCGCCGCGCGGTCAGCGCGGCTCGGCATTGTCAGGGGGCACGTCGTCTGGCCGCCTTGCCCGCGTGCTCGCCTCGATGGCAGCCCGCACCTGTTCCATGTAGCCCGCGGTCGCGGAGGCGCGCCGGGGAAAGGTCGTGGGCAGGTCGTCACCCAGCGCGGCGACTGCCTCGTCCACCTCGCCCGTCAGCGCGGCGAGCGTCGCCACCAGCGCCGGGTAGTCATGCATCGCGAAGAAGTCGTTCCACGTGTCCTCCAGCAGCGCCCGGCGCAGCACGGGCACCGCAACCCGGGCTGCCGGCCCGAGGCACAGCAGGGTCTCTGCCACCAGGCCGCGGCCTCCGCAGGCGTCCTGCCAGGCGCGCCGCCAGTAGCCCGGCCACGACTCGTGCAGGGCGTCGGCCAGCACCGCGGCCAACCTGGGAGTCTGCGGTGCCAGCTGGCTCAGGTGGAGCGCCACCCACCAGCGCACCCGTGGGGTCGGGTGGGGCAGCCACCAGGTCAGCTCCGCGCTGGCCGCCGCCGGGTCGGGCGCCAGCTCCGGCAGCCATTTCGCCGCCATGATCTGCCACTTCGGCTCGGGATCGTGCAGCTCTTCGAGCACGAAGGGGTACCAGGTGGCGCGGTCCGGGCAGACCCGCGGCAGTACGTACTCGTAGTGGTCCTGGGGCAGCTCGAACGGATCGTCCAGGTCGATCTGCTCCAGCATCGTCCGCATCGGACCGAGCCGCGCGAGCCGGACCAGGAAGATGCAGTAGCTGAGCGGGGATCCGCCGCCGCGGCCCTACTTGCGGCGGCGTCTCACGCCGACAGCCGCGGGCGACGGGCCCACATCCGTGGGCGGATCAGCGCCGCTGCGCCTGCTCGAGCGCCGCGAGGCGGGCGGCGAGGGCGGCGTGGTCCGCCTGGAGGGCGGCGTGCTGCGCTTCCAGGCTCGCCAGCCGCTCCGCTTGGGCGGCAAGCTGGGCGTCGCGGGCGCGCACCTCGGCGTGGAGCGCCTGGATCGCCGCCAACGCCACGCCGTCGGCGTCCACCGTGCTGATGTGGCGGTCGTCCTCCCCGACGCCGAAGGCAGCCGCGAACGCCTGCGCGGTCGGGCCGATGTGGCGGATCGCCGGGTCCTGGCCGCGGTAGCTCCAGGTAGCTATCGGCAGCCGGGCCACCCCCTCCAGCACCGCCGCCGGATCGGCCGCCTCGAAGTTCGTCTTGGCCGCCACGTCGCTGACCGAGGCCCAGGAGCCGGAGCCCGGCTGCAGGACCACGCCCGAGCTGGCGGTCGGGTCGGCGTAGAGCGTGACGCCACCCGAGGCCCGCACGATGAACTCGTTGGGCACGGTCGAGGTGATGTCGGCGCTCGAGCTGTCGCCCCAGACGAAGGTGCCGGGGTGGAGCGCCTTGGCGTGCGAGCCGGCCGCGAAGCTGCCGGTGCCCTGCGCCGCGTTGTAGGCCCCGCCCGGCACGGTGGCGCCGTCCCCGCCCGCCATGTTCTGAAAGCCGCCGCCGACCGTGGCGGAGCCGGCGGTCGCCGCGTTCTGCCCGCCGCCCGCCACGGTCGCGTAGTCGCGCGTGGCGCTGTTCTGGCCGCCGCCGCCCACCGCGGCGAAAGAGCCGGTGGCGCTGTTCTGGAACCCGCCGGCCACGGTCGCCGCGGTCGCGCCCGCCCGGTTGGTGTCGCCGCCGCCGATCGTCGCGGCCTGGCCGTGGGCGGTGTTGCTAGCGCCGCCGCCCACGGTCGCGAGCGTGCCCTGCCCGGGTGCGCCGCTGCCGGCGGTGTTGCCCACGCCACCGCCCACCGTGCCGTAATCGTCGGTCACCCGGTTCGGGCCGCCGGTCAGCGTGCCGCCGCCGCCGATCGTCGCGCCGACCACCCCGTCGAAGGCGGCGTTAGCCTCGGCACCCCCGATCAGGTTCGGACTGGCGGCACTCGGTTCGAGCCGCAGCGCGCGTCGGCTGTTCACGCGCAGCTCGAGCGCGCGCTCATCGGTCGTGCCCAGGAAGTTCAGCCCCGGCTGCGTGCCAGCGTTGCCCGCTAGGCTCCAGACGCCGGCCTGCGCCAATGCGGCCCCGACCGCGCCGCCCGTCCCGTTCGGTCGGACCGGCAGCCCCCCCAGCGCGAGGAGGACTCCCGCCGCCGCGCCGACCACCAGCCATTGCCGTTCGTTCATCGCCGTCTCTCCTTGCCGATCGAGCCGACCGCCCCGCGGTCGCGCCGTGACCGTACCACACGGGGAGAAACGAGCGAGCCGCGAAGCGGTTACCGGCGGCTACCCCTCGACGACGCTGAGCGTAAGACGGCTCGGCCGACCCGCGTCGTGGAAGACGCGCTGGAGCGCACGGGCACCCGCGGCCGAGTCGAAGCTGCTCTCCCCCGTCTGGAGATTGCGATCCCAGCGCGGGAAGCTGCTGCCGGCGATCTCGAGGCGCAGGCGGTGCCCGGCCTTGAACGTGTTCGCGGTCGCCCAGAGGTCGATCGTGTACTCGTAGACCCGCTCGGGCTCGATGAGGCTCGGCGGCGCCCGGCGCACCGCGCCCGGCTCGGGGTAGGCGTCGCGGGCGCTCGCGCGGATGATGCCGTCGGCGATCACGATGGCGCGCCCGTCGGGGTAGACGTCGACCAGGCGGGCGACGAAGTCGGTGTCGGGCGCGGTCGACGCCGCGTAGAGCCGCACCGCCAGCGCACCGATCACGGTGTAGTCGCGCTCGAGCGGCGCGCTGGTGTAGCAGAGCACGTCGGGCCGATCCTCGTTCGGACCCTGGTCGCGCGGGCCGGGCCGCAGCGCCTGGGGCAGCAGCACCGCGCCGCCGAGCGTGGGCACCGGGTCGTGCGGATCGGCGAGGTAGGTGTCGGCGGGCTCGTCGGCGCCCGGCGCCCGGCGTGCGAGGGTGCCGTCGCCCGCGCGCGTCGCGGCGTTGCCGCCGCTGTGCAGATACCACGTCTCCTCGCGAGCGCCGGGCACCGGCCAGGCCGGGTAGGTGCGCCACCGGTTCTCGCCCATCACGAAGATCTCGACCGGCGCCTGTCGCTCGAGCGCCTCGCGCCGGCCCTTGAGCGTGGCGTCGCACCATCGCAGGTGCAGGTCGGTCAGGTCGCCCTTCGCGTTGAGGAACAGCCCCGAGCTGACCAGGCCGAAGCTGAGATCGCCCACGACCGAGTCGAAGCGGCCGTGCGTCCATGGCCCGACGACCAGGTACGGACTGTTGCCCTGCGCCTGCATCGCGGCGTACTGGCGCAGCGTCTCGCCGATGAAGCAGTCGTACCAGCCGCCGATGTGCAGCGTCGGCAGGCGCACCCGGTCGTACCGGCCCTCGATGTTGAGCCGCTCCCAGTAGTACGGGTGGTCGTAGGAGCGCCCGAGTGTCTCGAACATGAAGGGGACGACGCCACACGGGTCGGGCAGATCGCGCAGCGGCAGGACATCGTAACCCTCCCCGACCGCGATGCGGTCGATCAGCGCCACCAGCCGGCCGAGCTCCTGGCCGAGCCGCTCCGGCTCAGCCCGGAACCGCCGCAGCAACAGGTCGGGGGCGATGGCGGTCTGCGCCCAGTACTGGTAGAGGCCGAGCTCGCGCGCGCCTCCGCGGAAGACGGTGCCGTTGAGGTAGTTGCCCCAGGTGATGCCGGGCGCCAGTGCCCGCAGGCCGGGGGCGCCCATCACCGCCGCCTGCCACTGCGTCATGCCGAAGTAGGAGACGCCCCACATACCGACCTGGCCGTCGCTGCCAGGGAGGTTCGCCGCCCAGGCGACCGTGTCGAAGCCGTCCTCGAACTCGTTCTCGAACGGATACCAGTCGCCGCCCGAGGCGTAGCGGCCGCGCACATCCTGCACCACCACGATGTAGCCGCGCTGCGCGAGGCGCAGCGCGTCGAGGTAGGAGGTCGAAAGCGGCAGATCCTTGCCGTAGGGGGTGCGGGCCAGCAGCACCGGGAGGCGCTCGGCGCTCTCGGGCCGATAGATCGTGGCCATCAGCACGGTTCCGTCGCGCATCGTGGCCGGGACGTCGCGCTCAACGATGATGCGGCTCGTCGGCGGCATCGCCATCGCCAATCCCCTCCAGCCTGGTCGGCCCCGCGCCCGCCCGATGGGCGCCTGAGTCGCAGGATAGCACAGCCGGGCGCCGTCACGCGGCCGGCTGCCGGCATGGTCGCATTGGGGGACAGGGCACAGTGCCAGGCCGGCCACCGGCCGGTCGGCGAACTGTCGCGCCGGCCTGCGGTCGCTCACGGGCGCGTGCCACCGGGAGAACGGCAGGCCGCGTGTCCGCTGGCGGCGCGGACGATCGCGGGCGAGGATCGCGGTCAGTCGCGGGCGAGGACGAGGGCGCTCGGGCCGCCGAAGACGAGCACCGGGCCGGCCGGGCTCTCGAGCAGCGCGGCGGGGATGCCCGCCGTCGTGCGGCAGGTCCAAAGGGTGCGCCAGCCCTCGAGCTCGCGCAGGTCGTAGAACCGCTCGTCCGAGAGAAGGTTGGCCTGCGGGTCGCCGAAGTGGACGAAGATCAGCCGCTGCGCGCGCCCGCGCTGCCGGCGCATCACCAGAGTGTCGGGGCCGATCGTCCAGGCGCGCGTCTCGAGCCGATCGCGCCGGCAGAGCACCGGGTCGTCGTGGATCAGGCGCAGCAGATCCTCGTGCAGCCGCAGCACGTCCCGGTGGGGCGTCTGCTCCCGCTCCTCCAGGCGGAGCTTCGAGCGGTAGAAGGTCGACTCCGCCTGGGGGTCGGGGATCAGCTCGCGCCGGGCCGGGTCGCGGAAGGCGTCGAATCGGCTGAACTCGGCCCGGCGGCCCTCCGTCACCAGCCGACCCAGCTCGGGCGGGTGGTCGGTGAAGTAGAGGAACGGCGTCGACGCGGCGTACTCCTGCCCCTGGAACAGCAGCGGCGTTTCGGGGCTGAGCAGCAGCAACGCGGTGGCCGCGAGGAAGCGATCGAGGTCGATCTCGTGGTGCAGCCGCTCGCCCTGGGCGCGGTTGCCGACCTGGTCGTGGTTCTGAATGCAGAAGACGAAGGCGCTGCCACGCTCGTTGGTCACGCGGGTGCCGCGCGGACCGCCCCAGTACGGTGCGTGCTCGCCCTGGTAGAAGAACCCGGCCTCGATCGCGCGCGCGATCGTGTCGAGCGTGGGCGGATAGTCGCCGAAGTAGCCGTCGCGCTCGCCGGTGAGGTAGGTACGGACCGCGTGGTGGAAGTCGTCGGCCCAGGTGGCGTCGTAGCCGAAGCCGCCCTCCTCCGGTGGCCGGATCAGGCGCACGTCGTTGTCGTGGCTCTCGAGGATGAGCACAACCGGCCGCTCCGCCGCCGCCCGCGCGTGCTCGCCCAGCTCCTGGAGCAGATGCTTCTCC
>JBHOQZ010000190.1:0-1743 GCA_042408635.1 Chloroflexota bacterium | reverse complement strand
GCGCACATCCACATCTACGGTGATCCCGGCTGGGGCTCGCCCACCATGCGGCGCGGCTTCGGCGAGATCTGGCCGCGGCTCGTCGGCTGGACCGGCGAGCGGGCCAGCCTCGACCACTACCAGGCGGCGCGCCAGAGCGCGCTCGACCCGACCGGCGAGCGGTGCATCGCCGAGATGGACGAGGCGGGCATCGACGCGTCAGTGATCATGCCGATCGACGCGGGCGTGCGCTTCGACGATGTCGCCTGGTCGATCGAGGCGATCAACGAGGCATGCTACGAGCTGACGCAGCGCCACCCCGGCCGCCTCTACAGCTTCCTCGGCGTCGATCCGCGCCGGAAGAACGCCATCGAGCTCTTCCGCCGCGGCATCCTCGAGTGGGGAATGAAGGGGCTCAAGCTCTACCCGCCGATGGGCTTCTACCCGAACGACGCGTGCTGCCGCCCGCTCTACGAGCAGGCGATCGACTTCGGCGTGCCCGTGCTCGGCCACTGCGGTCTGGGGAGCCCGCCGCTGCAGAGCAAGTACGCCCACCCGCTTGCCTTCGAGGACGTGGCGGCCGACTACCCGGAGCTAAACCTGATCCTGGCCCACGCCGGCATGGCGCACGCCTGGGTGGACGAGGCGATCATGGTCGCGATCTACAAGCCCAACGTCTACCTCGACCCGAGCACCTGGCAGGCGTGGTACAGCGAGGCGCAGTTCGTCGAGAAGATCGCCTTCATCCGCGACCGGGTCGGCCTCGACCGGCTGCTCTTCGCCAGCGACCGCTTCGGTATCGGCCCGGCGATCCCGCAGCGGCAGTGGGTCGAGCAGTTCCGCTCGCTGCCCGAGGTCGGTCCCCGCTACGGCCACACCTTTATGCCCGAGGAGGTCGACCTGATCCTGGGCGGCAACGCCGTGCGCCTGATGCGGCTCAGGCCCGCCACCGGCTAACATGAACGCGATGGCAGCAGGGGGTACCCACACCTTGAGCTTCTTCGCCGAGCAGCGCGAGCGCACCGCCGACCTGTGGCGGCGGTCGTTCGCGCACCCGTTCGTGCGCGGTATCGCTGAGGGCACGCTCGACCGCGCCCGCTTCCAGTTCTACCTGGCCCAGGACGACCACTTCCTGGTCGACTACGCGCGCGTGCTCGCGCTCGCGGTGGTCAAGGCACCCGACCGCGAGACGATGGGCCGCTTCAGCCGCATGGTCGACACGATCATCAACACCGAGATGGCGCTCCACCGCCAGTTCTCCGCCCGCTACGGCGTGAGCGAGGCGCAGCTGGAGGCCACCCCCATCGCCACGACCACGCGCGCCTACACCGACCACCTGCTGCGCGTCGCCTGGGGCGGCACGATCGGGGAGCTGGTGGCGGCGATTCTGCCCTGTCACTACGGCTACCTCGAGCTCGCTCGCTCGCTCCTCGAGGAACCGGGCGCCCGGGCCGGCGCCGCCTACGCCGAGTGGATCGCGGCCTACGCCTCCGACGCTTACGCCGAGGGGGCGGAATGGGTGCTGGGGCTCGGCAACCGCCTGGCCGCCGAAGCCGGTCCACAGGAGCGCCAGCGCATGGCCCTGGCCTACACGACGAGCCTGCGCTACGAGCTCGCCTTCTGGGAGATGTCCTGGCTCATGGCTGGAGCCGACGCGTAACCGTGCCGACACCGGCGCCGACACCACCGCCGCCCGACGCGGCCGGCCCGGCGCGGGATCGCGCGCGCCCGCCCGCGGCCACCGGTGACGGCCGGTCGGACGGC
>JBHOQZ010000188.1:0-2691 GCA_042408635.1 Chloroflexota bacterium | reverse complement strand
CTCGCGCTCGACCCGGTCCGCAACCGCATCGTGGTCGGCGCCGAGGCGGACCTGCTGCGACGGGAGCTGGTGGCGCGGGAGGTGACCTTCGTCTCGGGGCGGCTGCCGTCGGCGCCGCTGCGGGTCGAGGCCAAGCTGCGCTACAAGGCCCCGCCGGAGCCCGCCTGGTTGTACCCGCTGGCGCAGGACGCGGACAGCGGCGGCGCCAGCGCGGTGCGGTTGGTGTTCGATGAGCCGCAGCGGGCGGTGACGCCGGGCCAGTCGGTGGTGTTCCTCGACGGTGACGTCATCCTCGGGGGCGGGCGCATCGCACCGGAGGCGCGGATTGAGGCGGCGGAGGCCGCGGCGGCGGTGGGCTGAGCATGGGCGCGTTCGAGGTGCCGCCCTCCTGGGTTCTTGGCACGCTGATTGCTCTGTTCTATGCGGCGCTCTTCAAACTGCTCGTGCCGGAGGGCACGCGCAACGTCTTCGTCTGCTCGGTTATTGCGCTGATCGGCTTCTTCGGCGGCAACTACCTCGCGGGCTTGCTCGGCATCACGGCGCTGCGGCTCGGCGAACTCAACCTGCTCGTGTCGTCGTTCGGGTGCCTGGCCGTGCTGGCGATTGCTAACCTCTGGCGGGCGTGATACGATCCGTCAGAGGCTGAGGCAGACCGCCGTCCAGGTGAGGCGCAGGCTAGCCGGGCGGGTCGTCGCCCCTGGAGGTTGCGGAGGGTGGGCTGGCTGACCGTTCTGCGCGACATCCTGATCATCCTCGTCGCGTTGGAGTCGCTGGTGGCCATCGGCCTCCTGGTCTACGTCGGCTTCCAGATCCTTGGCCTGGTGCGCACCTTGCGCGGTCAGGTGCCGCCGCTCTTCTCGACGGTTCAGCAAACCGCCGGCACCATCGAGGGCACCGTCACCTTCATCGGCGAGCGCGCTGTCACCCCTGTTGTGCGCTACGCCAGCGTTGCCGCCGCGGTGATGCGTTTCCTCCAGGTGCTGTTCCGTGGCTCGGGACCGAGGCCCTAGATGGCACGGCGCGACAGTAGGGACGGCAACACGCTACTCGGTCTGGCGCTCGGCCTGGTGATCGGCGGCGGGCTCGCCCTCATCTTCACCCCGTACTCGGGCAAGCGGTTGCGCGAAAAGCTGCTGGCCGGGGTCGAGCGGGCGCGCAGCGAGGTACGCGGCACCGAGAGGTACGGGGGCGGTCCTGAGGCCGACCCGATCAGCGTGCTCAAGCGCCGCTTCGAGGAGGCGATGATCGAGGCGCGGCGCGCCTACGATCAGCGGCGGGCCGAGCTGCTGCTCGAGCTCGAGCGCGATCGCAACCTCTCGATCAACCGCGGAACCAAAACCGGGCAGGTGTGACACCTGCCCGGTTTTCTCTCGCGGGCGCGACGTCTCGACCCGCCGCCATCGCGGCCCGGACCAAGGCTCAGGCGCTATCGCGCTGGTTGGCCTGCTCACGCAGCCGCCAGCACCCCCGACGGCTCGTCATGCACTTCCACTCTTCCTCTTTGGTCTCGGGCGGCATATCGAGCAGGCACATCGAGATATAGAGCACATGCTCCTGCGACCAGTCCTCGCGGTAGAACCGGCACCCGTTGCGGTGGCGACGGAAGTTGATGCTGTCCTTGATCGTGCAACTCCCTTCAGGCGACCGGCCCACGTCACCCACGCCGGGCGCCCCTGATTGTAGCACGCATCTCGAAAGGTGCCCAATCGTGTTGCCGACCTCGATCAGCTACCGTACTCAAACATCTGCCAGATCGAGGAGATCCCATGGCTCGGACCCGTCTAGGTAGCACCCCGGGGATACGCGAGGAGCAGCTTCGGGAGGATCTAGAGTTCCGTGCCTACTGGGAGCGCACCGCCCTCGCCCGAGCGGTTGCGCTCGCCGTGATCGGCCATTACCTCGTCCATCGCTTGACGCAGGTGCAGCTTACCGAGCAACTCGGGGTCAGGCAGCGGCAGATGGCACGGTTGGAGCTCGGGGAGCAGACACCGTCCCTGGAGGTGCTCAGGCTGCTGGCTGAGAAGCTCGGACTTAGGTTCGTTTATTGAGGTGGGTCCGGCCTCGGCCCATGCTCCGGCCAGCATGATCACGCTGCCACCCGGCGTGGAGGTCGTCGAGGACGTGGCGACGGGCGGCAGCCGGATCGTCGTGGCGAGGGGGTAACTCGCGGCCCCCTCAACGGGGGTAGCTTGTGGCCCCCTCAGGCCGGGACCTGGGCGCGCAGGTCCTGGAGGACGCGCGGCAAGCGCGGGAGCAGATCCCCGGCCGCGGCGCCGGCCGCGCCAATCTCCGCCTCGACGAGCAAGCCGGCGCGGGCATGGACAAAGACGCCGGCCAGCGCCGCGGCCCAGGGGTCGAGGCGCTGCGCGAACAGGCCCGTGATCGTGCCGGCGAGCACGTCGCCGCTGCCCGCCGTCGCCAGGGCCGGCGTCGCCACGGGGCAGATGGCGACCCGACCGTCGGGCGCCGCGATCACCGTGTGCGCGCCCTTGAGCACGACGATCTGCCCCCAGCGAGCCGCCGCCGTCGGCGCGATCTCGAAGCGATCGCGGTCGATCTCCCGGGCCGAAGGCTCCCCACCCAGCAGCCGCGACATCTCGCCGGGGTGCGGGGTGAGCACGTTTCCCCCGGCCAGAGTCGACCACCACTCGGCCCGCTCCGCAAGCAGGTTGAGCGCGTCGGCGTCGATCA
>JBHOQZ010000186.1:0-7862 GCA_042408635.1 Chloroflexota bacterium | reverse complement strand
GCCGGGTACGACCTTATCGTCGTACCCGGCCGTCGGGGGCTGCGCCAGCCGCGCGGTGAGGTGGTACGATCCTTGCCGCGGCGGGCTGGCGACGGCACCTGCCAGGCAGACGGATCGGCCCTCCAACCCCCCAATCCTGGGGGGAGAGACGGCCCTCCAACCCCCAATCCTGGGGGCATGGTTGCCGGGGTGGCGCGCACGAGCAGGGTCTCGCCCGAGACGCCTCCCAAGCCCGGGGGACGAGCGGGGCCCCCAGCCCCTCAATTCTGGGGGGTGTGGTTGCGGGGCTCCCGTGCTCGGGCGTTGGCGGCATGGGCTTCGAGGCTGGAGAGTGGTGGCGGATGGCGCTCGACCTACTGGTTCAGGGTGCACGGGCGCTCGGGCTCGAGTTGAGCGCGGAGCAACTCGCGCGATTCGAGACGTACCGGCGCGAGTTGCTCGATTGGAACGCGCGCCACAACCTCACCGCCATCACCGACCCCGCCGAGGTCGAGCGCCTCCACTTCCTCGATTCGCTGAGCTGCCTGCTCGCCATGCGGCCGGGCGCACCCGGTGGCTCGTTGGGTGTCGACCGGCCCGGTCGGCCGGCGCGGCTGATCGACGTCGGCGCGGGGGCCGGCTTTCCGGGGCTGCCGCTGAAGCTCGCGTTGCCCGAGCTGCACCTGACGTTGGTCGAGTCGGTGGGGAAGAAGAGCGCCTTTCTGGAGCACGTCGTGCGGACGCTCGGCCTGCGCGACGTGACGGTGCTGACGGCGCGGGCCGAGGCGGTCGGCGCGGACCGGCGCCTACGCGAGCGGTTCGACTGGGCGGTGGCGCGCGCCGTCGCCTCGCTCGCGGTCCTGGCCGAGTACCTATTGCCGCTCACGCGCATCGGCGGCGCCATGCTCGCGCCGAAGAAGGGCGACATCGCGGGCGAGTTGGTCGAGGCCGGGCGGGCGTTCGCGGTGCTAGGCGGCGGCTCGGGCGAGGTGATCCCGGTCGAGCTGCCGGGGCTGGCAGACGGGCGCGTGCTGGTGGTCGTGCGCAAGGAGCGCCCGACCCCGACGGGCTACCCGCGCCGCGTCGGCCTGCCCGCGCGTCGGCCGATCGGGGTCGACAGCCCCGAACCGCATAGCCGAGCGACCGGATCGCACCCCGACGCGACGGAGCGCGGGCACGACCGCGACGAGGCGCCAGCTTCACCCCGATCCCGCCTCGTTGGCGAGCGGACACGCCCCCAACCGACCGCCGGCAAGTACGAGCCCGCGGCGAGCCGGCGTGCCGTCGCCGGCAGACCGACCGGGCGCCGCGGACAGCGGCGCGAGGCGGACCCCTGATGGGCCACGGGGGTCCGGCACTGCGGCCACGCCCTCCCCAGAGCGAGACGACCCCGGCCAGGGGTCCGGCAATCGAGACGCCAGACTCGAACTTGAGTCCGGACTGCCCGCACCGGGAGTCGACCTTGGCCAGGGGGCCGGCGCCCGCTCCAGCACGGGCGGCCGCGCCACACCCGCTCCACCGTGAGGCGATCCCGGCACGGTCGCGTCTGATGGAGGCGGCGCGGGGCGGAGTCCGTCCCCGCGGGGCGGCGCGGGCTCGTCGTCGTGAGGAGAGCGCCTGATGGCGGCCACGCTCTCGGAGCGCGGGCTGACGCGCCGCATCCAGGCGCACTCCGACTTGCTCGCGCCGGTCTACGCCGCGCTCTGGGGCGGCCACATCCACCACGGCTACTGGGACGGGGACGCCGACGCTGCACCGCCGCGGGTCGCGCAGGCGCGGCTGCTCGCCGAGCTCTGGGGCTTCGCCGGCAGCCCGGCCGCGCCGCTCGTGCTCGACATCGGCTGCGGCTTCGGCGGCTCGCTGCTGTGGCTGGCGCGCCACGCTGGCGCGTGCGGCCTCGGCCTCACGCTCAGCCCGGCCCAGCGGCTGATCGCGCAGGCCGCCCGCGCTGCCGGGGGGCAGCGCGGGCGGCTGCGGGCCGCGCGGGCGGATGCCCAGCAGCGCTGGCCGCTCTCCGACGGCGCCGTGTCGCTCGTCTGGTGCGTGGAGTGTAGCGCGCATCTGCTCGACCGGGCGCTCTTCGCGGCCGAAGCATACCGGGTGCCGCGGCCCAGCGGCAGGCTGGAGCTGGCGGCCGGGATGGCCGGCGAGCGGCAGGACACGGCGGCCAAGGCGCTCCGGCAGCGCGTCGAGCGCGGCATGCTCTGCCACCCCTTCGGCAGCGCGGCCGGCTATGTCGGTTGGCTCAGGGGAGTTGGGTTCGCGTCGGTCGCGCACCGCGACGTGACCAGGCAGGTCGAGGGCACCTGGGCGATCTGCATCGGGCGGCGCGAGCGTGCGCCGTGGCGGTGGCTGGCGCGCAGCCTGGGGCGCGACGTGCGCGCCTTCGCCGCGGCGTTCGACGACCTGCTTGCCGCCGACCGCGGCGGCGCCATGGCCTACGGCTCTTTCGTGGTCCGGCGCCGGGCCACCGGCGCGGTTGATCCATCGAGCGGCCGCTTGGCCGGAGCGGCGTCGCCCGGTTCAGCGGGCAAGTCGGGACCGGCTCCGCTTGCTCCCAGCAGCCGGCCGCGGCTACCGTAACGAGAGTAGACCGATTGGCCGACCCGACGGCGCGGGGTGCCGGGTGAGGGACGGGCGGCCGCACCCGGCGCCAGGATCGCACGAGCAGAAGGCCGGGGGCGCCGACGATGGAGGGGACCGCCATCGAGACGCGTGTGGACATGTCCGCGCCCGCTGGGATCGTCCTGGGGCTGCGGGCCAACTGGCGGCAGTTTGCACTGCTGGTCCTCATTAATGCCTTCGTCGGCGCGATGGTGGGTATGGAGCGCAGCGTGCTCCCGCTGCTGGCGGAAGCCGAGTTCGGGCTCGTCTCGACGACCGTCACCCTCGCGTTCCTGGTCAGCTTCGGCTTCGTCAAGGCCGGCACCAACTTCCTTGCGGGGCACCTAGCCGGCCGGTACGGACGCAAACCCCTCCTGGTGGCCGGGTGGCTGGTCGGGCTTCTGGTGCCGGTGCTCATCATCGCCGCGCCCGCCTGGAGCTGGATCGTGGTCGCCAACGTCCTGCTCGGGATCAACCAGGGGTTGTGCTGGTCGACCACGATCATCATGAAGATCGACCTGGTCGGGCCGGCGCGGCGCGGTCTGGCGATGGGCCTCAACGAGTTCGCCGGGTACATGGCGGTGGCGCTGGCCGCGCTGGCCACCGGCTACCTCGCCGCGACCTACGGCCTGCGCCCCCAACCGTTCTACCTGGGGCTCGGCATCGCGCTGGCGGGCCTCCTCCTCTCCCTTGTCTTCGTGCGCGAGACCAGGCCCTACGCCGAGCTGGAGGCGAAGCTCCACCACCCGGCACGCAGCGAGCCGCCGCCGGGGCTGCGGACGGTCTTCTGGCGCGTCAGCTTCGGCGACCGCACGCTCTTCTCGATCAACCAGGCCGGCCTGGTCAACAACCTCAACGACGGCCTCGCCTGGGGTCTGCTCCCGCTCTATTTCGCGGCGGCGGGCCTGGGCGTCGAGCAGATCGGGCTCCTGGCCGCCACCTACCCCGGCGTCTGGGGCATCGGCCAGTTGGCCACTGGCGCACTCAGCGATGTCTGGGGCCGGAGGGGGCTGATTGCCGGGGGCATGCTATTGCAGGGTGGGGCGCTCGCGCTGCTGCTTGCGCCGGTCGGCTTCCTCGGCTGGCTCGGCGGCGCGAACTTCCTGGGCGTCGGCACGGCAATGGTCTACCCGACCTTGCTGGCGGCGATCGGGGACATTGCCCATCCGAGCTGGCGGGCCGCCGCTGTCGGCGTCTACCGGCTCTGGCGCGACAGCGGCTATGCCTTCGGTGCGCTGCTCGCCGGGCTAGTGGCAGATCGCCTCGGGCTCGGCCCGGCAATCGGCGTTGTCGCCGGGCTCACGTTCCTCTCGGGCGTGGTGGTGTTTATGGCGATGCGCGAGACCAGGACGCGGCCGTAGGATCCGGTGGATCGACCTGCGTAGGGAGGGGCCCGTCGAGGTGCATCGGCATCGGCGACCGGTGGTTGCCGGTGAGCGTGCGAGCTCGGGGGACGTCGGATCGGTGCATGTGTTGGCAGATGGCGGCGGGCATGATATACTAGGCGTATTGATCGTCGAGTGACTTCCCAATCCGCGCGGAGCGGTGTTTCTCGTGCTCGAAGAGCCGTTCTCCTCAGCCGCGAAGGTTCCGTTGACGCGCTGCTCGACGACAAGCGATCCGAATTCTGCGCTCAATTCACGCGCGAGGAGAACAGCGAGATGCTCCAGGACAAGATCCTCACCTGCCGCGACTGCGGGAACCAGTTCGTGTTCACCGCTGGCGAGCAGGAGTTTTACGCCCAGCGCGGGTTCACCAACGAGCCCGGCCGCTGCCCGGAGTGCCGGGCCATCAACAAGGCCCAGCGCGGCGGCGGTGGTGGCGGCTATGGCGGCGGCAGCCGCAGTGGCGGTGGCTACGGCGGCGGTGGCTACGGCTCCCGCGAGCCGCGCCAGATGTACAGCGCGACGTGCTCGGCCTGCGGAGGCGAGGCCCAGGTGCCGTTCCAGCCGCGCAGCGACAAGCCGGTCTACTGCTCCAGCTGCTTCCAGCAGATGGGCGGCGGCGGTGGGCGCGGCGGCTACGGCCGCTACTAAGCCCCACTGAGGCGCGGGTCCACAACCCCGCGTTCCATACCGCGACCTCGACGCGAGCCCGTCAGGACGCACCGAGCGCCCTTCCTCCGGCTGGAGGAAGGGCGCTTGGCATCCCAGCACCGTGTGCGCGGTCCATCGGCCCGCCCCGCCCACCGACGGAACCACAGTCCGCGTGACGACGCCGGGCGGGGGTGTCACTGCCGCGGGGCCTGCCGCCAGATCACCTTGCTCCAGCGCGCCTGGGCAGGCGGCTCAGTCGGGCGCGCCCACGGCAGCTAGCGTCCCGGCGGCCTGGCGCGCCGGCAGCAGCATGTCGGGGCGGCGGTCGTGGCGACCCTGCTGCTCGATCAGCTTGGCGACCAGCCCGGTCCAGCCGGTCTGGTGGCTCGCGCCGATGCCTGCGCCGTTGTCACCGTGGAAGTACTCGTAGAACAGCACGTTGTCGCGCCAGTGCGGATCGTGCTGGAAGGTCGGCTGACCGCCGAACACGGGCCGACGCCCGTCCGGCCCGCGGGTGAAGAGGCCGATGAGGCGGCGCGAGAGCTCGTCGGCGACCTCCATGAGCGTAAGGTAGCAGCCCGAGCCGCTGGGGCACTCGACTTTGAAGTCGTCGCCGTAGTAGTGGTGGAACTGCTGGAGCGACTCGATGATGAGGTAGTTCACCGGCAGCCAGATCGGGCCCCGCCAGTTTGAGTTGCCGCCGAACAGGCCGCTATCCGACTCCGCCGGCAGGTACTTCACCTCGTAGTGCATCCCATCGACATCGAGCCGGAAGGGGTGCTCGAGGTGGTGGCGCGAGACGGCGCGCACCCCGTGGGGTGAGAGGAACTCCGTCTCGTCGAGCATGCGTCGCAGCACGCGCTTCATGCGGCTGCCGCGCACCAGCGCGATCAGCCGGCGCTCGCCGGCGCCCGGGTCCTGCCAGCGCGAGACCAGGCGCGCCAGGTGCGGCCGGTGAGTGAGGAACCACTCGAGGCGGACCTTGAAGTCGGGCAGGCGCTCGAGCAGCTCGGGCTCGATCGTTGTCACTGCGAAGAGCGGGCTGAGCCCAACCATCGAGCGGATCTTCATCGGGATGTGCTCATGGCGGCCGTCGGGCTGCTCGATGTGGAGCACGTCGTAGAAGAACTCGTCCTCCTCCTGCCAGAGCGGGATGCCCTCGCCGCCGAGGTTGTTGAGCGCATCCGCGATGTAGAGGAAGTGCTCGAAGAACTTGGTGGCGATGTCGTCGTAGACCGGGTTGTGGCAGGCGAGCTCGAGCGCGATCGTCATCATGTTCAGGCAGAACATGCCCATCCAGCTCGTGCCGTCGGACTGGTCGAGGTGGCCGCCGGTGGGCAGCGGCTGGCTGCGGTCGAAGATGCCGATGTTGTCGAGCCCGAGGAAGCCGCCCTGAAAGACGTTGCGCCCCTCGGCGTCCTTGCGGTTGACCCACCAGTTGAAGTTGAGCAGCAGCTTGTGGAACGCCCGCTCGAGGAACTGGAGGTCGCCGGTCTCACCGCCGCGCCGGCGCTGCTCGATCTTGTAGACGCGCCAGGCGGCCCAGGCGAGCACAGGCGGATTCACGTCGCCGAACGCCCACTCGTAGGCCGGCACCTGGCCGTTCGGGTGCTGGTACCACTCGTGCCCCATGAGGATGATCTGCTCTTTGGCGAAGTCGGGATCGACCAGCGCCAGCGGGATGCAGTGGAAGGCGAGATCCCAGGCAGCGAACCAGGGGTACTCCCAGGTGTCGCAGACGGAGATGATGTCGGCGTTGTTGAGGTGGACCCAGTCGCGGTTGCGCCCGCGGCGCCGCTCGGGCGGTGGGGGTGGCTGCGCCGGGTCGCCCCGCAGCCACTCGTCCACGTCGTAGTAGTAGAACTGCTTCGTCCAGAGCAGCCCGGCGAACGCCTGGCGCTGGACCAGCCGCTCGTCGTCGCTCAGCCGGCCCGTCTGGAGCGTGGCGTAGAAGGCGTCGGCCTCGGCCAGCCGCTCGGCGAACACCGCGTCGAAGCCGGCGAAAGCCCGCGCCTCGCCCGTAGCATCGAGCGCCGTCAGCCGTAGCCGGATCGTCCAGGTCTCGCCCGGCCCGAGCACGCGCCGGTAGTGGGCCGCCACCTTCGTGCCGGTGCCGGCGGGGGTGACCCGATCGGCGCGGCCATTGACAACGGCCTCGTTGATGCCGTCCTTGACGTAGGGCGTCGAGTTGGGCGCGCCGAAGAGGCGCTCGACGTTCGTCTCGTTCTCGGTGAAGAGGAGGTCGGGCGCACCGGCGCAGGCGAGGTGGTAGCGGCCGAGCGCGTGGTGCTCGGCCAGGACGAGGCGCTCGTCGCCCGGCACCTCGACGCCGCGCAGTGAGGGCCGCCGGTCGCGATCGTCGATCGTGTAGCCCCAGCTCCAGGTGTTGCGGAACCAGAGCGTGGGCAGCAGGTGGAGCTCGGCCGCCTCGGGCCCGCGGTTGACGGCGCTGACGCGGATGAGCAGGTCGCGCGGGCTGGCCTTGGCGTACTCGACGAAGACGTCGAAGTAGCGGTTCTCGGCGAAGACGCCGGTGTCGATCAACTCGTATTCCGGGTCCTGCCGGCCGCGGCGGGCGTTCTCGGCCACGAGCTCGGCGTAGGGGAAGGCGCGCTGCGGGTACTTGTAGAGCATTTTCATGTGCGAGTGCGTCGGCGTGGAGTCGAGGTAGAAGTAGTAGTCCTTCGCGTCCTCGCCGTGGTTGCCCTCGTTGCCGGTCAGGCCGAAGACGCGCTCCTTGAGGATGGGATCCTGCCCGTTCCAGAGCGCGAGCGCGAAGCAGAGGCGCTGCTGATCGTCACAGATGCCGCCCAGGCCGTCCTCGTTCCAGCGGTAGGCGCGCGAGCGGGCGTGGTCGTGGGGAAAATACTCCCAGGCGGTGCCGTGGGCGCTGTAGTCCTCGCGGACGGTGGCCCAGGCGCGCTCGGCCAGGTAGGGCCCCCAGAGCTTCCAGTTGGCACGGCCGGCCCGGTGCTCGGCGAGCCGGGCGTGCTCGGCCGTCAGGCCGTCCAGCCTCGACATCGGCATCGGCATCGATTCCTCCTTAGCCGCCCCGTGCCGGGGCGGTGCGCTAGCAGACCGCGGCCGGGGCGATCCCCGCCGCGGTCGAGCCGCGGGTCTTGTGGTGCGTGAGCACGAACAGGAATTCGCGTACGCCGTCGTTGGCGAGCGCTGCCAGGCGCAGGTTCTCCATGATGAAGAGGCCGTGGCGGACGTTGAGCCACTGCGGCACGACGAACGGCC
>JBHOQZ010000184.1:0-4367 GCA_042408635.1 Chloroflexota bacterium | reverse complement strand
CGCCGTTGCCGCTCGGCCCGCCGGCGGTGGAACCGGGCGGCGACTGGCCGGGGGCCGATTCGGCGCAAGCCGCCGGGCAACCCGCCATCGCTTTCGAGCGCGCACCCTGCATGTTCAAGCCGCCGGAAGGGGCTGCCATCGGCTCTGATGTCGAGTGCGGCTATCTGCGCGTGCCGCTGCGCCACGCGGACCCGGCCGGGCCGACGATCCGGCTAGCGGTGGCGATCTTCAAGCGCACAGGCAGCGGCGGATCACCCGCAGCCGGGCCGCTGGTCATGGCGCAGGGCGGTCCGGGCGGCTCGACGCTCGAAGCCTACGCGGCGCCGCTCCTGAAGGCCGAGGGATCGATGGCGAAGCTGCGCGCGGCCTGGGACGTGGTCCTGTTCGACCAGCGGGGCACGCTCCACTCGGAGCCGGCACTGCTCTGCCCCGAGGTGATCGACAACATGACGCGCACGCTCGAGCTGCGGCTCTCGCCGGCCGAGCAGGTCGAGCGCGATGCGCAGGCCACGCTCGCCTGCGGGCGGCGCCTCGCGGGCAGTGGCATCGACCTGGGCGCCTTCAATTCGCTCGAGAACGCGGCCGACATCAACGCCCTGCGTCAGGCGCTCGGCTACCCGCAGATCAACCTCTACGGCGTCTCCTACGGGACGTTCCTCGCGCTCCAGACGCTGCGCGGCTACCCGGCGGGGCTGCGCAGCGTGATCCTCGACGCGGTAGTGCCACCCCAGGTCAACTGGCTGGCCGAGGGGCCGCGCCAGAACCAGCGCGGCCTGAACGAACTGTTCCGCGCCTGCGCCGAGGCTGCCGCCTGCAACGCCGCCTACCCCAATCTAGAGGGGGTCTTCTTCGAGCTGGTCGCGCGGCTCGACCGCGAGCCGCTGCGCGTGCCCATCACCGATCCCGAGACGAAGCGCCGCTACCGGGCGGTGCTCGACGGCGCCGGCCTGGCCGACGGTCTGGCGCAGTTCCTCTACGTGAGCGACGCGATCCCGGCGCTGCCGCGCGCGATCTACGACCTGCGCGCCGGCCGCACCGATCTGTTCGAGGTGCTCTGGCCGCAGCTTCTCTTCAAGCGCGACATGGCCACCGGCTTCTACTATTCCGTGGTCTGCGCCGAGGAGACCGACCCGCGCACGCGCGAGCCCGACCTGACCGGGTTGTGGCCCGTCTTCGCCGACCGCGCCCCCATCCAGGCCCGCGGCATCGAGACGATCTGCGCCGGCTGGAACGTGCCGCCGCTCTGGCCGGCCATCGATCAGCCGGTGACGGGCGACGTGCCCACGCTCCTCCTCTCGGGGCGGTTCGACCCGATCACGCCGCCCGCCTACGCCAACCTCGTGGCCGCGACGCTGCGCCGCCACGTCGCCTACACGGTCCCCAACAGCGGCCACGGCGCCTTCCTGGCGCAGGGCTGCGCCACCGACATCGTCCTCGCCTTCCTCGCCAACCCGGAGGGCACGCCGGACGGCTCCTGCCTCGCGGGCGAGGCGCGGGTCGCCTTCCTCACGCCCGACGCGGTGCTGACGGTGCCCGGCTGGATCAAGCAGCGCCGGCTGGTGGAGGCGGGGGAACTGGCGCCGCTCGGGCCGATCGTGCTCGCCTGGCTGGCGCTGGCGTCGTTCGTCATCGTCTGGCCGGTCGGGTCGCTCGTGCGGCGGCTGCGGCGCCGCCCGGCCACGACGGGACGGGCCGCGCGCTGGGCGCCGTGGCTGGCGCTGCTGACGGCGCTCACCGCCACGGCGATCCTGGCCGTGTTTTTCGCCTTCCCGGCCATGTTCCTCGCGCCCGGCATTGGCGCGCTCTACGGCTTCGCGCCGAGCGCCGCGCCGATCCTGGCGCTGCCCTGGCTGGCCGGGCTGCTGGCGCTCCTGCTCGCCTTCGCGGCGGTCCAGGCTTGGCGCGAGCGGGCGTGGGCGGTGCCGGCGCGGGTCTACTTCAGCCTGGTCGCGCTCGCCGCGCTCGCCCTCGCCGTCAGCCTGCTCGACTTCATGTTCGTCCCCGCCTGAGGCGACGGGCGTCCCACCCGCGAGGAACCAGGCCGCCCCGACCGACGGCGGCCAGCGGCTCGCCGTCGGTCGGGGCGATCATGCTGATGACGGCTGGCGTCAGCGGGGCGGGGCGATGGCGGGCAGCGCGGCCTCGCTGATCTGGCGGTTGAGCGCCGCCACGTCGGCGTCGAGCACCTCGCCGAGCCGCTTGAGCTGGGCGTCGATGCGGGCGGAGAGGTCGTCGAAAACGGCGCGGGCGCCGCTGGTCGGCGCGGCGTCGGCGCTCGCGACCACGTTGAAGAGCGCCGCCAGCTTGGCGTTGAGCTTGATTGGGTAGTTGAGCGTGTCCTGCCGACTCTTGGCCTTGACCTGGACGAGCTCCTCCTCGATCTCGCTCAGGCGCTTCGCCAGCGCCTTCGCACCCGCACCCACCGCCTCGAGGGCGCTGTCCGTCTCGGCCCGCTTCGCCCAGAGGTTCACCTGCTCGCGCGTGGCGCGCAGCCGGTTGATCGCCTCGTGCGTCTCCGAGAGCTTGGCGTTGATCTGCTGGAGCAGCGTGAACTGTTCCTGCAGATCGGCATCGCTCGCCTCGATGCGCGGGTCGCGGCGGATGTCGAACGGCTGGCTGTACTCCTTTCCGTTCACGGTCAGCCGCACGGTGTAGGTGCCCGGCGGCGCGACCGGGCCAACGAGGCCACCCTGCATGCGCATCGACTCGTCACCTTCGAGCTTCTTCGGATCGGGGTAGCGCATGTTCCAGACGAAACGGTTGATGCCGGCGCGCTTGGGCACGCGCGGCGCCTCCTTCTCCGGGGCGGCGGTCTCGGGCTCGGCGATCCCCTCGGCGCCCTCGCCCGGCAGCTCCGTCTCGACGCTGCGCGCCGCCTCGGCCGGCGCCGCGGTCGCGGCCGCAGTCCCGGTCCCGGCCTCCTCGTCGCGCTTCTCCAGCGGCCTCTCGCTGGTGAAGCGCTTGATGAGGTTGCCGTCGGCGTCGAGGAAGGCGAGCGTCACCTCGCCGGCGGGTTGCTCGCGCAGGAAGTAGCTGACGATGACCCCGTCGGGCGGGTTATGGCCGGCGTCGAGGTAGACCTCGCGCTTCTCCCCGTTCTCCCGCTCCTCGATCCGGTAGGTCATCATCGTCGCGCCGGTCATGCGGTAGTTCTTGCCGGGGTTGGGCGGGTGGCCGAAGCCGCGCGCCGTCAGGTAGCGGATCGTGGGAACCGGCGCGAACAGGTGGGCCTCGGCGGCGCGCACCTCGTCGCTGAGCTGGCGCAACGGCGAGAGGTCATCGAGGATCCAGAACGAGCGGCCGTGGGTCGCCACGACCAGGTCGTTGTCCTTGACCACCAGGTCGTGGATCGGTACCACCGGCAGGTCCTGACGCTGGCGGGCGGAGCCGGGCGCCGGCTGGTTGACCCGCTCCCAGCGCCCACCATCATCGAACGAGACATAGAGGCCGGTCTCCGTGCCGGCGTAGAGCAGGCCGCGCCGCGCGGGATCCTCGCGGATCACGCGCGTGAAGTCGTCCTCCGGGATCCCGTCGACGATCCGCGTCCAGGTCTGGCCGTAGTCGCTGGTCTTGTAGAGGTAGGGGCGGAAGTCGTCGAGCTTGTAGCGGGTCGCCGCGACGTAGGCGGTGGCCGGGTCGTGCGGGGAGGGCTCGATGATGCTGATCAGCGCCCACTCGGGCAGGTCGGGCGGCGTCACGTTCTGCCAGCTCCCGCCGCCGTCGCGCGAGACGTGGACGAGGCCGTCGTCGGAGCCGGCCCAGAAGAGGCCGGCCTGCTCTGGGCTCTCGGCGAAGGCGAAGATCGTGCAGTAGTACTCGGCGCCGGTGTTGTCCCTGGTGATCGGGCCGCCCGAGGCCTGCTGCTTCGACTTGTCGTCGCGCGTCAGGTCGGGCGAGATCTCCTCCCAGGTGACGCCCTCGTCGCGCGAGCGCAGAACCCGGTTGCCGGTGACGTAGAGCGTGTTCGGGTCGTGCGGGGAGATCACGATCGGGTAGGTCCACTGGAAGCGGTACTTGAGCTCGGCCGGGCCGGCGCCCATGGAGAACTCGGGCCAGGGCATGATGTTGCGCTGCTGGCCGGTGCGGTGGTTGTAGCGGGTCAGCAGGCCCTGGTAGCTGCCGGCGTAGATGATGTCGGGGTCGTTGGGCTTGACCGCGATGTAGCCGCTCTCGCCGCCGCCGACGGCGAAGGTGAAGTTGTTGTTGATGGCGGCCAGGGGCGAGCGGCTGAGCGTGGCGATCGTGGTGTTGTCCTGCTGGGCGCCGAGCACGCGGTAGGGCACGCTGGTGTCGACGGTGACGTGGTAGAACTCGGCGGTCGGCTGGTTGTAGATGCTCGACCAGCTCTCACCGCCGTTGAAGCTGAC
>JBHOQZ010000183.1:0-2613 GCA_042408635.1 Chloroflexota bacterium | reverse complement strand
CGCCCGCCTCGCGCCCGAGCCGGCGCACCCACCAGCCCTGGTCGAGCCGTTGGCCGCCGAGGGCCTGCGCGGGCACCAGTTCGAAAGCGTCGCCGCTCAGCATCGGCGGGCGCGCGGGGACGCGGCGCGGCGGTGCCACGGGGAGAGGACGGGGGTCCGGGGAGGCGGCGCGATCACGTGCGGCGGGTGAAAAGGTCCGTGAAGTTGCCGCCGAAGCGGTCGAGGCTCTCGTGGACGCTGAGCACGTCGTCGGTCGAGATCGGCTCGGCGTCGCGGAAGCGGGCCCGGTCCGTCTCGGTGAGATCGGTGAGCTGGCGGCCGCCGGCGCCCTCGCGGATCAAGGCGGCGACGAGACCCCGGCTGCGGCAGTTGGGGCAGCTCACGACCATGAGGTAGAAGTCGCCGTCCTGGGTGACAATCTCGATGCAGGTCGGGTCGTAGCTGTGCTGACAACCCGCGCAGCGCGAGACGGAGCTGAGGACGTAGCGCTTGATGATCCGCTCCCGGCCGCCCATCGCTCCCTCCTTTCGTCCCGGCTGGCACGCGGCCATTATACTACGCGCGTCAAGCCGCGGGCCGGCGCGCCTGGGGCGGCGCTGCGCCGGCTGACCACGGGCCGGGCGGCGCCCGCGACCACGCCGACGTGGACCGACAGGACAGAGGAGGAGGCCCGGATGACCGTTGCCAACCTGGAGCGCGTCTTTGCGCGCGTCGACTCTCTGCAAGAGGAGCTGATCCGCCGCCTGCGCCTGGTCGTGGGCGTGGACAACTGCGTGCCGCCGGGGCGCAACTACGACACGCTGATCGAGCGCGTGCGGCCGGAGTTCGAGCGCCTGGGCTTCCAGTGCGAGCTGGTGACGATCCCACCCGAGAAGGTGCGGCAGATCCCGCTCCCGCTTGAGGGGCCGCGCGTCAACCTCGTCGCGCGCAAGAACAACGGCAAGCCGCCGCTGACGATCTACGCCCACATGGACACCGTGCCGATCGAGGAGAATTGGACGACCGACCCATTCGGCGGCGACATCCGCGACGGCCGCATCTACGGTCGCGGCATCGCGGACATGAAGGGCGCGATCGCCACCCTGCTCACCGCCTTCGAGGCGCTCGAGCGCGAGGGCGTACCGCTCGCCTGGGATCCGGTGGTCTGCCTCTGCACCGACGAGGAGATCGGCACCTACCCCGGCATCTACCACCTTGCGCTCGAGGGGTACGTGACTGCGCCCGTCCTCTGCCTCGAGGGCTCGCAGGAGCCGGTCCTGCGCGCCGGCAGCAACGGCGCGGTCGACATCACGATCACCGTCTACGGTAAGAGCTGCCACTCGGGCGCCAACTACATGGGCGTGAACGCCATCGAGGAGATGGTGCCGATCATGGTCGAGCTGCTGGCACTCAAGCGCGAGGTCGAGGCGCGGCGCTCGGAGCTGCCTCTGGCGCCCCGGCCGGGCGCGCCCGACCACCTCTCCCCGATGTTCAACCTCGACATCATCCACGCCGGCGTGAAGTCGAACATCGTGCCGAGCGTCTGCACGCTCGTCGTCAACCGCCGCTACATCCCGGAGGAGCGCTACGAGGACGTCTGCGCCGAAATCCAGGCGGCGGTCGACCGCGGCCGGGCGAACAGCCGCGCGCTCGACGTCAAGGTCGAGTTCACGCACGTCTGCCCCGCCTACCGGCAGGGCTACGAGCACCCGCTCGCGCTCAAGGTAAAGGAGGCGCTCAAGCTGCTCCAGGGCTACACCGACGCCGACTTCACGGTCACCGGCTCGGGTGGCTCGACGGACATGGCGTTCGTCTGTCAGGTGCTCGGCACCGATCAGATCGCGACCGTGGGCCCGGGTCGCATGGGCGAGAGCAAGGCGCACGGCTCCGACGAGAGTATCCGCCTGAGCGACGCCCTGGCCCACGCCAAGGAGCTCGCCTACATCCTCTCCTGATCGGCGTGGACGGCTCTATCCGGCTGCGGCCGACCCCGCCGTTCGACTTCGCGCGGATCGTGGACTACCTGCGGCGCTCCCCGTCCTCAATCCTCGAAAGCCTGGACGGGGACGTGTGGGAGCGCGCCGTCCGCCTGCCCTCGGGCCACCCCGCGCTCGTGCGCGTCGCGTCGACCGGTGACGTCGAAGCGCCCGAGTTGCGGGTCGATGTCGTCGGCACCGGGCTGACGCCCGGGGACCGGGCCGAGGCGGAACGGCTGGTGCGGCGCGTCTTCCAGGCCGATGTGGAGGCCGCCGCGTTCTTCGCGCCCGACACCTTCGCGGCGGACCCGCAGTTCGGTCGGCTCGTGGCCGCGCAGCGCGGGCTGCGCCCGACGCTGATCGCCTCCCCGTTCGAGGCGCTGGTCTGGGCGATCCTCGGCCAGCAGGTCAACGTCGCCTTCGCGGCCAAGACGAAGCGGGCGCTGGTCGAGGCGTTCGGCACGCGGGTGGAGCTGGCCGGCCGTACCTACGCGCTCTTCCCCGAGCCGGAGGCACTGGCCGGGCTGGAGCCGGCGGCGCTGCGCCCCCTCCAGCTCAGCCGGCAGAAGGCCGAGTACACGATCGGGGTCGCGCGCGCCGTGGTCGAGGGGCGGCTCGATCTGGAGGCGCTGCCGCGCGAGGCGACCGAGGCCGCGAT
>JBHOQZ010000343.1:0-7746 GCA_042408635.1 Chloroflexota bacterium | reverse complement strand
GCAGGCGAATCTCGCGTTCGTGCGGCTGATCGTGGAGGAGGAGCAGCGCACAGGGCGGAGTCTCCGGCTCGACGACCTGCTGCTGCTCAATGGGCTTTGGGAGTGGCGGCGGCTGACGACTCCGGAGGCGGCGCGGCTGATCCAGAAGAGCGACGAGGCGACTCGAGCCTGCTTCGAGCGGCTGGTGGAGGCGGGGCTGGTCGAGGGGCGGGGCGAGCGGAAGGGACGAGTTTACCTGTTGTCGGCGGCAGTTTACCGCCGACTCGGTGACCCGGCCGGTGCAGTACGCTCTCAGGGCTTCGAAGCGCTCCAGCATGAGCAGATGGTGCTGAAATATGCGCGTTCCCACGGTCGGATCACGCGTCGGGAGGCTGCTGCGCTCTGCCAGATCACCGATCGTCAGGCCTCCCGACTCCTGAGGCACCTGGTCGATGCCGGATCCCTGCTCGTGCGGGGCGAGCGGCGTTGGACATTCTATGAACCGAGGTCATAGACTATGACCTCGGTTCATACAGATGGAGCTCGGTGTCATAGACGCGATGTCATAGCCGAAGGATAGAAAGGGCGATTGGGCAGGCCGAGGCGTGGCCCGGCGCGGGGCAAAGCGAAGCCCGGGTCGGCGGCGGGAGCGCGACCCGGGCAAGGGTTGGGGAGGCGGAGGGGTTGGGCTAGCGGCCGGTCCAGTGGGGCTGGCGCTTCTCGAGGAAGGCGCAGATACCCTCCTGGGCGTCGGCCGCGAGCGCGTTCATGGTCATGACCGTCTTGGCGTAGTCGTAGGCCGCGGCCTGGTCGAGCTCGAGCTGCCGATAGAACGCCTCCTTGCCGATGCCGACCACCAGCGGACTCGCTTGGGCGATCGTGCGCGCCAACTCGTACGTGCGCGTCTCCAGCTCCTCCGCGGGCACCACGAGGTTGACCAGCCCCCAGTCGGCGGCGGTGGCCGCGTCAATCATCTCGCCGGTCAGCAGCATCTGGAGCGCCCGCTTCTGCCCGATGGCGCGGCTGAGTGCCACCATCGGCGTCGAGCAGAAGAGACCGATCTTGACACCGGGCGTGGCGAACTGGGCTCCGCTCTCGGCCACCACCAGGTCGCAGGTCGCCACGAGCTGGCAGCCGGCGGCAGTCGCGATCCCGCGCACCATCGCGATCACCGGCTGCGGGATGCGCCGGACCGTGCCCATCAGCTCGCAGCAAACGTCGAAGATCTCGCGGTATTCGTCGACCGAGCGGCCGGTCATCTCGCTGAGGTCATGCCCGGCCGAGAGGGCGGGACCGTGGCCGGTGAGCACGACGACGGCCACGTCGCGCCGCCGCCCGAGCTCGTCAAGCGTCCCGATCAGCTCACGCATCAGCGCGAGCGAGAGCGCGTTGCGCTTCTCAGGGCGGTTGAGCGTGATCATGGCGATCCGGTCGGCCTCCTCGACCCGCAACATGGTTGGCTGCTTCTCGAGCAACATAGCGTGCAACCTCCTCCGTGCCAGTACTGCCGCAGCCTGGCAATGGCCCTCGCGCGGACAGCAGCGATCTCTCACTCTGCCTACAGTGTAGCGCGCCGGGAGCCGCTGACGTGCCGGAGGTTCTAGCGGCCGAAGAGGTACCACTCCCAGAGCTCGAGGCCGTAGAGGAGGGCGATGACGGCACCCACGACGAGCGCGGTGCCGTAGGGCATGTAGCTGCGCTTGCGGTAGCCGAGCGCGAGCAGCACCACTGCCTGGACCGCGCCGGCCGCGATGCCCAGCGCCAGCGCCATCACGCCCGGCCCCACCCCAAGCATCGCGCCAATCAGCGCCGCCAGCTTGACGTCGCCCAACCCGAGCGGCACCCGCCCTCGGTAGAGGAGCCGGCCGAGGACGTAGAAGGCAACGAACAGTCCACCGCAGAAGAGCAAGCCGACGAGCGACGCCAGCGGCGAGGTGCGCGGGTAGACGAACGCGAGCGCGAGCGCGAGCAGGATCGACGGGTAGCTCACCCGATTGAGGATGAGGTGGTGGCGCCAATCGACGATGAAGATCAGCCAGAGGCTGGCAGCGTAGAGACTGCCGACCAGCAGCTCGATCGAGGGACCGAACCGCCACCAGAGCAGCCCGAACGTGAGGGCGCAGAGCGCCTCGGTCAGCGGAAAGCGGGCGTCGATCGGGCGGCCGCAGTGGCGGCACCGGCCACGCTGCAGCAGCCAACCGACGACCGGGATCAGGTCGAGCGGCGCGAGCGGCTCACCACCGGCGTGGCAGCGCAGCGGGCCACCCAGGCGCAGCGGGCGCCCCAGGCTGGGGGCGGGCAGGCGGCTGGCGAGGAAGGAGACGATCCCTCCGACCAGCAGCCCGAGCGCCGCCCACAGCGGGGCGCCCACCGGGTCTATCAGCCGCCGACGACGACCGGCACGGTGAGCGTGCCGGCGACTTCGCCGTTCGGGCGCAGTGCGTAGACGTACAGGCGGTGGCCGCCCGGCGCCAGCGCGCGGGTATCCCAGGTGAACTGCCAGCCCGAGGCCGCGAACGCCGGGTTGCCGAGCGCGGCGGCCACGTCCGGGCGTGGCAGGCCGTACTGCACTGGCCCGAGCGCCGCCCCCTCGCCCATCGGCGCGTCGAGATAGACCTGCACCGCCGCGATGCCGGTGCCGCCCGTCGCGCCCGGATCCACGGCCCAGCCCTGGACGAGCACGGCTCCGCTGACCTCGCTGCCGGCCGGAACCGAGTCGAGGCTCAGCCGGGCGGTCTCGGGCACCACCGGCGCGGCGGGTGCGCTGGGCGCGGCCGGACCGGTCGGCGCGGCCGGGCCGACAGCCGGTGGCAGGCCGGGACGGCGATTGGCGACGGTGACGGTGAGGGTGGTGACGACCGGCGGTCCCTGGACCGGCTGGACGACGATGTAGAGCGTATGGTCGCCGTCGGCCAGGCGCGTGGTGTCGACGGTCAGCTCGAAGCCGGAGTTGAGCGCGGCCGGGTGGTTGGTGCTGGCGACGACGTCGCCGCGCGCCACGCCGAGCTGCGCCTGACCCAGCAGCGTGCCGGCCGGGGGCGGCGCGCCGAGGTAGATCTGCACCGACTCGATGCCGCTGCCGGCCTGGTTGGCGAAGTCGGTCGCCCAGCCGGAGACCTTGAGCAGGCCGGAGATCGTCGCGCCGGGAGCTGGCGCATCGACGCCGAACTGGACCGTGCGTGGCAGCGCGGCCCGCACGGCGCGGCCGACGTTGACGCGGCCGAAGCCGAACTCGTCGTTGCGCGGGTCGTTCGGGTTACCGAGCTTGTCGGTGGTGCTGAGCAGGATCTGCTCGACCTCGGCGTTGGTCAGGCTTGGGTTGACCGACCAGACGAGCGCCGCCGCGCCAGCCACGATCGGCGCCGAGAGCGAGGTGCCGACGCCGCCGGCATAGGTGCTCTCGTGGGTATCGACGTCGTAGAACGTGCTGAAGATCCAGTTGTTGGGGTCGTTGTCCTTCTTGCCCTTGGCGTCGCCGCCGGGGGCGACCAGCTTGACGTGGGCGCCGGTGTTCGAGTAGCTGGCGCGCGCACCATCGTAGCGCACGGCGCCGACCGCGATCGCGTTGGCGAAGGCGGCGGGGTACTCGACGGGGTTGCCGCTCTCGTACTCGTTGCCGGCCGCCGCCACGATGAGCGCGCCCTTCTTGTAGGCGTAGTCCACCGCCTCCTCGAGCACGCGCGAGCGGCGCGAGGTGCCCAGCGAGAGGTTGATGACGCGCGCGCCGTTGTCGACGGCCCAGCGCACGGCGCGGGCGGCGTCGGAGGACTTGGCGCCCTCCTCGTCGCCCACGCGCAGCGGCATAAGGCGCGTGCGCCAGGCGAGCCCGGCCACGCCCGCGCTGTTGTTGCCCTGCGCGCCGACCAGTCCCGCGATCGCGGTGCCGTGGCCGACGGTGTCCCTGGTATCGGCGTTGTCGCCCACGAAGTTGTAGCCGGGGACGAGGCGGCTCTTGAACTCGGGGTGGTCGGGATCGACGCCGCTGTCGACGATCGCGACGATCACGTCCGCCGCGCCGGTGGTCAGGTCCCAGGCGCCCTCGGCGCCGATCTGGCGCATGTACCACTGCCACTTGGCGTAGTAGCGGTCGTTGGGGGTGAGCTGATAGGCGAGGGTGTAGTCGGGCTCCGCCCAGGCGACGCGTGGATCGGCCCGCAGCGCCTCGGCCGCGGCCTCCTCCTGGCCGGGCGCGACCGCGAGCCGGCGCACCCCGGCCGCGTCGGCGACCTCACGCACCTCCTGGAGGCCCAGGAAGCCGCGGGCGGCAACGTCGTCGAGCAGTGCCGCATCATCGTCGACGAGCTTGACGAGGACGCTGCCGGGTGCGTAGGGCTCGGCGGGCGCCGGGGTGGCGCGGATGCGGTGACTCAGGAAGGGGGGCTCGTCCTCGGGCTGGGCCAACGCGCTCGTCCCGAGCAGTTGCAGGAGGAGACAGAGGCTGGCGAGTAGGCGGAACCAACGCGTCACCGGGGTGTACTCCTTGAAGGTGCGCGGCCGTGCCACGGACCCCGTCAAGGACGCCTGCACGGTCCGCGGCCGCGCGCGTTCGACCGGCCCACCAGGCCAGACCCGAGCGGGCGAGCCGGGAGGCCCGGCATCGCCGGGGTGGCCGGGATGGTAGCACAGTCTTGCGGCGCCGAGCAATAGCCCGTTCGGGCGTGCTGGGGTACAATAGCCGCCGTCTTTTAGGAGGTGATCTCCCCCTTTGGCCGATTTTCGCCGGTTCGTGTCACGTTGCGCTGTCACTTCGGCGACAGTTTCGACCCGGCTGTCGCCGGTTTGGCTCCTGACCTGCCTCGCCCTCCTCGGCGCGCTCGGCCTGACGACCGGCTGCGACTCGCTCTCCGGTCCCGTCCCCACCAGCGGGGCCAGCCCGCAGGCCGGCTCGCCGGCCGCCACCCCCGGCAGCTCACCCTCCCCCGCGCCCGCACCGGCGGCCACCACCGCGGTCTCTCCAGCGGCGGCACGCTCGCCCTCGCCGGGGCTGAGCCCCTCGCCCAGCCCGAGCCCGGCCGCCACGCCGACCGCCACGCCAACGCCAACGCCCACGTTCGGCCCGCCCTCGCCCGAGGCGAGCCCGGCGGTGGCCGCGCCCGAGGGCTGGGCGAACGTGGCCGACCCGAACGGCCGCTGGCGCATCGACGTGCCGCTGAGCTGGCGGCGCGAGATCCGCTTCTCCCACGGCACCTTCACCGCCCCCTACTTCGATGCGGTGACGGTGGTGCGGATCATCCCGCTCGCGGAGGTGGGCGGGGCGCGCGACCTCGAGGCGGCCGGCCGCGCCTACGTCGAGGGGCAGACGCCCCCGATCGAGAAGCCGCGCCTCGAAGGGATCGACCCCATGGGCAACTCGGCGGCGGGCACGCCGCGCGTCCAGGTGCGCTACGCCTTCGAGCGCAGGGGGCTGCCCTGGAACGCGACGGCCGTGCTCGATCTGCGCGGCAACAACCTCTACGTGATCGACGTCGCCACGGTGCGCGACAAGGCGAGCACCTTCAGCGAAACGCTCCAGCACATGATCGCCAGCCTCCGCTTCAACTACTGATCGCTGCGACCACGCTGTACCGCGCGACAACGGTGCGAGCGGCCGGCGACGGCGCGACGAGGGATCGGACTGGGTCGAGTCCGAGGCGGGCGATCTGTACCAGCACCGCGGCCTGAGCTATAATCGCCCCGCCCGACGCGTAGCGGAGCGATCCATGGTTGCACACGATCTGCGCGAGAAGTCGCTGCAACCGGGCGTGGCCAGTCCCGTGCCCCCGGCTGAGACGACCACCGAGCCGGTGAGGCCGGGCCGCTGGCGGGCCCGGCTCGGCGCCTTGACCCGCTCGGCGCGCCCGGCTCCGCACCTGAGCCGTCCCGGCTCCGCCGCATGGCTGGCGTTCCTCGAGGTGGCCCTGATCGCGACCGTCGCGGTCGTCTTCGCGCGGCCCTATCTGAACCTGGACCCGGCCCAGGTGCCGACCGGGCGCGAATACCTCTCGGTCATCCAGAGCCACCACGTCTGGACGCGCCTGCGCGAGTGCGGGCTCTGCGCGCTCTGGAGCGGGAGCCTGCGCGGCGGCGCACCCGCGTTCGTCGAAACCCACGGCAGCCCGTTCCACCCGCTCGTCATCATCACGACGCTTGGCTGGGGAGTCCTGAACGGCTCGAAGCTGTCGCTGGTCGGCACCATCATCATGGGTGGGCTCGCGCAGTGGTGGCTCGGGCGCGCCTTCGGGCTCTCGCCCCTGGCGCGCGTCTGGACGGGCCTGCTGGCCGTGACGGCTGGGTTCATGGCGCCGCGCCTCGAGCTGGGCACGCACGGCGTGGCGCTCTCGACGGCGGCCTGCGCGCTCGTGCTGCCGCCGCTCATCGCCTTCAGCCGGGGGCCGACGCTGCGCCGGGCGGTGGTGCTCGGCGTCACGCTGGCGCTGGCGGCCGTTGCCGGGCAGGGGTATCTCCAGATCGGACTCGCCTGCCTCGTCCCGCTCACGCTCCTGCTCGTGCCGTGGGGACCGGGGATCGGGCGGCGGCTGCTGAGTGGCTGGCTGGTCGCGCTGGGGCTCGCCTTCATGCTGGCCGCGCCGCTGCTGGTGCCGCTCCTGCACTTCTCGTCGCAGTTCGCCAAGGACCTCAATCCGGGCTGGCGCGGCGTGCAGCCGCTGGCGTACATCCCGCTCAACCTGGTGATCGACGACTCCGCGTTCTACTCCAGCGAGGCGCTCCAGAAGCTGCCCTATCCATATCTCACGGTGCTGTTCATTGGCTGGATCCCGGTGCTGCTGATCCTGACCGCGCTGACCAGCCGAGCGGGTGGCCGACCGGGTCAAGACCGCGCCCTGCCCTTCCTGCTGGCGGCCGCCTTCGTCGCGCTCTGGGTGTCGAGCGCGGGCCCGTTCGCGCTGGTGACGGCGCTCGTCCCGCAATCCTGGCTCGCGGACCGGCTCTACGGAATTCGGTTCCCGCAGATGATCGGCGGGCTGGCGATCCCATTCCTGCTCGTGCTGGCAGGGCTGGGCCTTGATCGCCTCATGGCGGCCCCGTGGGCACGCGCCCGCCTCGCGCTCATCTTGGGCGATCGTCCGCGCTGGCAGGTCTCGCTGCACTTGCTCGTCGTCGTCCCGCTCCTGCTTGCGCTGGGCCAGACGTGGCGCTTCAACAGTCAGTGGATCGCCACCGTGCCGCAGGACCCGGCGGTGGAGCGTGTCATCGCCGCCCTCCAGACCCCGGACCTCCAGTGGGTAAACACGCCATTCGGGGAGCACAGCTTCATCGAGCCGGCGGTCGGCGCCGGCCTCAAGCTGGCGGTCGGGGTTCGCGCCTGGAACTGGCTCGACCGCCGCTTTCCCGAGCCCGTGCTAGAGGCCGACCGGAAGGGGGTCCCGCCGGGGCTGGACCTGACGCCGATCGCGGTGGTCGACGGCATCCCGATCTACGCGGCGCCGCCGGGTCGCGAATACGCGGCGGTGGTCGATCCGGCCGGGGGGCGCAGCGTCTGCACGGCGCAGGGCCGGGGCGGCGCGATCGATGTCGCCTGCCACGCGCCGGTGGCCTCCGTGCTGACGGTGAGGGAGAACAACTGGAGCGGCTGGCAGGCCTGGCTCGACGGGGAGCCGGCCCCGCTGCGCCCCGACCCCTGGCTGTCGGTCGACCTGCCGCCTGGCGAGCACACGGTTCGGCTGCGCTACCGGCCTTGGGACGTGCCGCTTGGGCTCGCGCTCTGCGGGCTGGGCGTCGCGCTCGCGGCCTACCTCTGGTGGCGCGGCGGCCGCGATCCGGCCCTGG
>JBHOQZ010000165.1:0-17652 GCA_042408635.1 Chloroflexota bacterium | reverse complement strand
CGCCTCGCCTACTTCGGCGGCGCGGGGCCGGTCGCGACGCCGGTGCTGGCACGCGACGAACTCGACGCCTCCCCGCGGCCCGGGCCGCTGATCGTCGAGGAGTACGACGCGACGATCGTCGTGCCACCCGGCTGCGCGGCCTGGCTCGACCGCCGCCGCAACGTCGTCGTGGAGGTCGGCCCGTGACGCGCGCCGCGCTCGACCCGATCACCTTCGAGCTGGTCAAGAACGCCGTCGGCTCGATCGCGGACGAGATGGCGCTGACGATCGTCCGCACCTCGCGCTCGGGCGTCCTCAAGGACAACATGGACTTCTCGACCGGCCTCTGCCTGGGCGACGGCCAGCTCCTCGCCCAGGGTCTCACGCTGCCGGTCCACCTCGGCTCGATCCCCGACGCCATGGCCTCGGTCCTGCGGCACTACCCCGCCGCCACCATGCGGCCAGGCGACGTTTTCATCATGAACGACCCGTTCGACGGCGGCATGCACCTGCCCGACGTCTTCATCTTCCGGCCGATCTTCGCCGGGCAGGCGCGCCCGGTCGCCTTCGCGGTCGCGATCGCCCACCACACCGACATGGGCGGGCGCGTCCCCGGCAGCAACGCCTCCGACTCGACCGAGGTCTACGCCGAGGGCCTGCGCATCCCGGTCCTGCGCTGTTACGAAGCCGGCGCGCGCAACGAAACGTTCTTTCGCATGCTCGCGGCGAACGTGCGCGTGCCCGACAAGGTGCTGGGCGACCTCCAGGCGCAGCTCGCGGCCTGCGAGATGGCCGAGCGCGAGATCGAGCGGTTGATCGCCCGCTGCGGCCTGCCCACGGTCGTGGCCTGCTGGGTTGAGCTGCTCGACTACACCGAGCGGCTCGCCCGCGCCGAGATCGCGGCCTGGCCGGACGGCGTCTACACCTTCACTGACTGGATCGACGGGGACGGCATCGACGACCGGCCGATCCCGATCCGCGTCCGGGTCGAGGTGCGCGGCGATTCGCTCCACGTCGACTTCGCCGGCTCGTCGCCCCAGGTGAAGGGGGCGATCAACTCGACCCTCTCCTTCACCCGCTCGGCGGTCTATCTCACCGTGCGCTCGCTGATGGAGACTGAGATTCCCAACAACGCGGGCTACTTCCGGCCGATCACCGTCAGTGCGCCGCCGGCCAGCATCGTCAACCCGGTCCTGCCCGCCGCAACGGCCGCCCGCGGCCTCACCGGCTTCCGCATCATCGACACGATGTTCGGGGCGCTCGCCCCTGTGCGGCCGGACCGCGTCCCGGCCGCCTGCGAGGGCGGCAACACGGGCGTCAGCATTGGCGGCTACGACGCCGAGCGGCGCCCGTTCATCTTCGTCGAGTTCGTCTGCGGCACCGGCGGCGCGCGCCCGACTCTCGACGGCGTGGATGGCCACACGAACCCGGGCGTCTGCATGGCGAACGTGCCGTGCGAGGTGGTCGAGGTCGAAGCGCCGGTGGTCATCGACGCCTACGGGTTCGTTCCCGACACGGGCGGTCCCGGTCGCCACCGCGGCGGGCTCGCGCTCGCGCGCCAGTACCGCTTCGTCGAGGCCGAGGCGATCCTGCAGGTGCGCTCCGACCGGCGCGAGCACCGGCCGTGGGGCCTGGCCGGCGGCGGCGAGGGCGCCCCCTCGCGCAACACGCTCAACCCTGACGGCGAGGCGCGCGAGCTCCCCTCGAAGTTCACCATGACCATCCGCCGGGGCGATACCCTGCGCCACCAGCAGCCGGGCGGCGGCGGCTACGGCGACCCGCTCACCCGCGACCCGGCCGCCGTGCGCGAGGACGTGCTCGACGAGAAGGTCAGCGTCACCCACGCCCGCGACGCCTACGGCGTCGTGCTCGACCCGGCCACCGGCGAGGTCGACCCGGCCGCGACCGCCGACCTGCGGCGGCGCCTCCGGTCCGAGCGGTCCGGCGCCCGGCCGCCGGCGGTAGGGTCGGACGGCGGCTCGGCGTAGTCGGTCTTTCGACCGGGTGGACCCCAGCCGAGCCGGCCTACCGCTCCCTCTGCGGATGCTTGCCGCGACCCCGGCGCCGCACCGGCTTGCAGGCCCGGCATGCGGAGCCGGCGCGTGGGTCGTCGCCGGCGAGCGGGCGCGCTGTCGCGTCCCAGCAAGGGGGTCAAGCGCGCGGCATCTCGACAAGTGAGGGGGGCAGGCGCGGAGCGCCGCGATCCGCGCCGGCAGCTCGGCTGGGTCAAACAGGAAGTCGGTGTCGTGCAGGTCGGCCCAGGGCGCGGTGAGCCGGAGCATGCGCGGCCCCCTGGCGCCGATCAGGATCGGCGGTCCGCCTGGGGTCGGCCCACGCGGGCGCAGCACACAGGCGTGCGCCGAGTAGTGCCGCCCGGCGAAGTCGACGCGACCCTCGCCCAGGAGCGGCACGGTGATCCGCAGCGCCTCCTCGAACCGCTCGACGCGCTCAGCCGGGCTGCCGTAGGGGAAGCCGAAGGCGCGGTGCTCGACCTCGACCCAGCCGGCACCCAACCCGAGTACCAGGCGTCCGACGAGACCTCGTCGAGCGCGTCCGCCAACTTCGCCAGCAGCGCCGGGTTGCGGAAGGTGGTGCAGGCGACGAGCGGCCCGATGCGGACGCGCTCGGTCGCCGCTGCCAGCGCGCCCAGCAGCGTGAAGCCCTCCCACATCCCGCGCGACTCGCCCGCCGGCGCCATCGGCTGGCCGGGCGTGCTGCGGTAGAGGAAGTGGTCGGCCACCCAGAGGCAGTCGACGCCGACCGCCTCGGCGAGCCGCGCGATCTCGCGCAGGTCGGCCCAGCGCGCCGTCCGGCCTGGCCCGAGCCACCCCTCGACCGTCGGCAACACCAGCCCGAGCCGTAGGCCCGCGCCGTCCGGCCACCGCCCGGCCGTCACCATGGCTCCCTCCCTGCTGTGCACCGCCAGCTCACCGCGGCCGGGTGCAGCCCCTTCGATTCGGAGCGGCGCTGAGCCCTCCAGCGATGGCGTGGACGCCGGATCCGCGCCCGCGTCAATAGCCGCGGCCGACGTCGCAGACGTTGGTCAGGGGCTCGCCGGCAATGAAGCGGCGCAGGTTCTCACGGAAGATGTCGGTCGCGATCTGGATCGTCTGCTCCGAGAGCGCCGAGCAGTGCGGCGTGAGGAACAGGTTCGGGGCGTCCCAGAGGGGACTGTCGGGCGGCAAGGGCTCCTGCGCCTGCACGTCGAGGCCGGCGCCCGCGAGCCGCCCCTCGCGTAGCATCCGCACGAGCGCGTCCTCGTCGATCAGGCCGCCGCGCGAGACGACGAGCAGGAAGGCCGACGACTTCATCAGTGCGAGCTCCGAGGCACCGAGCATGCCGCGCGTCTGCGCGGTGTAGGGCACCGTGACGACCACGACGTCGGAGCGGCGCAGCAGGTCGGGCAGCCGGTCGAGGCGCCCCAGCTCGGCCACGCTAGCGGGCTGGTCGACGTCGTTGACGTCCACTGCCAGCACCGTCATCCCGAAGCCCGAGCCGAGGTTGGCGATCGCCCGGCCGATGTTGCCGAGCCCGATCACGCCGAGCGTGAGCCCCGCCAGACCGACGTGGCGGCGGCCGACCGGCCGCTCCCAGCGGTGCGCCTTCTGCGCCTCCCAGAGCTCGGGGAAGCCGCGGGCCAGGGCGATCAGCATGCCGAAGGTGTGTTCGGCGATCGTCGTGCCGTGGGCGCCGCGCGTGTTCGTCACCACCACCTGGCTGCCGCGCAGCTCCGGCACGTTGGCGGTCCACTCGACGCCCGCGCTCTGCGACTGGATCCAGCGGAGCTTGCGGGCGGCCCTGAAGGCGTCGCGGGAGAGCTGGCCGAAGACCGCGTCGGCCTCGGCGATCGCCTGGACCTGTCCCTCCGGGTCCAGCACCTGCACGAACTCGACCGCCGGGAAGGCGTCGCGGACCGCCTTCAGGTGTGCCTCAGACCACGGTGTTGTCACCAGCACGCGCATGAACTACCTCCCACCGATTCGCCGCCGGTTGCTCCCCTTGTTTTCCGCCGGGCGCCGCGGCGTCGGCGCCGGCCCTGCCCGCGCAATTCTACGCCGCCGCCGTCCCTGCTGCCTGACCGTCGGGCCGCTCGCGCCACTCAGGGTGTGGGGCTCCGCCGGTGAGTCGGCCGGGAGGCCATGGCGCGGCCCGCCCCAACATGCGACACTTCGGCGGCCGGCCCGGGCCGGCGATGGCGCGGGCCGCGACAGGGGCCGCGTGGAGGAGAGCGCATGCAGATCGGGGCGGTGTTTCCCCAGACGGAGATCGGCAACGACCCCGCGGCGATCCGGGACTGGGCGCAGGCGGTCGAGGCGATGGGCTACCGGCACATCCTGCCCTACGACCACGTGCTGGGCGCTTCGGTCGCCAACCGGCCCGGCTGGACCGGCGCCTACACCAGCGACGACGCCTTCCACGAGGTATTCGTCCTGCTCGGCTACCTCGCGGCGCTCACGCACCGCGTCGAGCTCGTGATCGGCGTGCTCGTGCTGCCGCAGCGGCAGACCGCGCTCGTGGCGAAGCAGGCGGCCGAGGTCGACGTCCTGAGCGGCGGCCGCTTCCGGCTCGGCATCGGCGTCGGCTGGAACGCCGTCGAGTACGAGGCGCTGGGCGAGGAGTTCCACAACCGCGGCGTGCGCAGCGAGGAGCAGATCGCCGTGCTGCGCGCGCTCTGGACGCAGCCGATCGTCACCTTCCATGGCCGCTGGCACGCGATCACCGAGGCCGGGCTGAACCCGCTGCCCGTGCAGCGGCCGATCCCGATCTGGATCGGCGGCCGCGACGAGCGCACGCTGCGCCGGATCGCCCGCATGGGTGACGGCTGGTTCCCCTGGTCCCCGCCGACGCCGGAGACGCGTGCCGCGCTCGAGCGCCTCCGCGCCTACACGGCCGAGGCGGGCCGGCCGCCAGAGTCCGTCGGCATCCACGCACTCCTGCGTACCCACCAGGTGCCGGAGGACGGCTGGGCGGGCTACGCCGAGTCGTGGCGCGGGCTCGGCGCCGACCACCTGAGCGTGAACACGATGGGCGCCGGTCTCGCCACGCCCGACGCCCACATCGACCGCCTCCGCCGCGTCAAGGACAGCCTCGGCGTCGGCTCGGGGTAGTCAGTCGTCGGCCGTTCGCGCGCGCCGGTGGCCTGGGCATCGCGTGAGAGAGCACGGGCGTGCGCGGGGAGCACCGCTCGCCGCGCGGGCGGCGGGGAAGGGAAGCCGGTTGATCGGTAGGGAGGAGTGGGTCGCATGGCGCTGCGGAGCCAGTGGCACAACGACAAGACCGAGGTGGTGGCGGAGCACGGCGTCGTCACGGCGATGGAGCCGCCCTCGGCCGAAGCCGGCCTGGCGATGCTTCGGGCGGGCGGCAACGCGGTCGACGCCGCCGTCGCGATGGGCTTCTGCAACGTCGTCCTCGAGCCCTACATGGCGACGATCGGCGGCATGGGCTACATGGTGGTCCACATGGTCGAGCAGGGGCTCACCGTCGGCGTCGACTTCAACGGCCGCGCGCCGCGCCGGGCCACGCCCGACATGTACGAGGTGCTCGGCCCCGCGCCGGCCGGCGGCATCGCGGTCTACACGGTCGCTGGCCGCGAGAACGAGGACGGTCCGCGCTCGGTCACGGTGCCCGGCACCTGCGCCGGTCTTTGCGCGGTCCACGAGCGATTCGGCACCCTGCCGCTGGCGCAGGTGCTCGAGCCGGCGATCGGGCTGGCCGCCGACGGCTTCGAGAGCAACTGGTACACCACGCTCTTCATGGCGAACCACTTCGACACGGTGCGGGCGGACCCCTACCTCGCTGCGATGTGGCTGCCGGAGGGCCGCCCGCCGCGCAGCAACCCCCCGCCGATCGACCGGATCGTGCAGCGAGACCTCGCCGACCTGCTCCGACGGATCGCCCGGGAGGGCGCGGCCGGCATGTACCGCGGCGAGGTCGCCGACGCCATCCATGACTGGCTACGCGACCAGGGTGGCATCCTCACCCGCGACGATCTGGCCGAGTACGCCCCGGTCTTCGCCGAGCCGCTGCGCGGCCGCTTCGCCGGGCACGAGATCGCCTGCGTGGCCACCCCGAGCGGCGCGATCACCAACCTCGAGATCTTCGGCATCCTCGAGCACCAGCCGCTCGCGGGGCTCGACCACAACTCCGCGCCGTACCTGCACCTGCTGATCGAGGCGGCCCGCCACGCCTTCGCCGACCGCTACCGCTACCTCGGCGACTGGGAGCACGCGCCCGTGCCGCTGCATGGCCTCCTCTCGCCCGACTACCACGCCACCATCGCCCGCCGGATCGCGCCTGGCCGCGCCTCGCTCACCATCAAGGGCCGGGAGGAGCCGTGGAGCTACTACCGGGAGCGGGAGATCCACGACCCCGACCCCTGGGCGTTCGACGGGGGCACGCCGCCGGCCGAGCCCGCGAGGGCCATCGCGCCGGCGCGGAAGGAGAGCACGACCCACCTCAACGTGGTCGACCGCCACCGCAACGCGGTCTCCTGCACGCACACCGGCGCCTGGAGCTCGGTCCACCCGCCCGGCACGGGCGTCTACCTGACCCACGGCATGGCCTGGTTCACGCCGGTGCCGGGCCACGCCAACTCGATCGCCGGTTGGAAGCGCCCGATGAACAACATGTGCCCGGTGATGGTGTTCCGCGACGGCCGCCCGGTCATCTGCCAGGGCGCGCCGGGCGCGCGCCGGATCATGCACCGCGGCGTGCAGGTGCTGCTGAATCTCATCCTGCATCGAATGGGGCCGCAGGCAGCGATCGTCGCCTTCACCCTCGACTCGAGCGGGCGCGAGACGCTCGTCGACTCGCGTCTGCCCGGAGAGGTGGTCGAGGAGCTGCGCCGCTACAGCCACGAGGTCCGCTCCATCGTCGAGGAGCCGGGCATGGGCGGCACCTTCTCGCGCCCCTCCGCCATCACCATCGACTGGGAGCGCGGGCTCCTGCGCGCCGGCGTCGACGCCTTCCGCCCCGCGATTGCCCTGGGCTACTGACGGGAGGCTCGAATGTCGAGCCCGGCCGGTCGTCTGGAGGTTGCGAACCCGACTCGACGCCCGCGTCGGGCGGCCGCGCGGGGATCAATCCCCGCGCTCAAGCTGCGAAGCCGGCTTCAGCCGGCTTGGCACCCTCAGCCCGGGGTTTCACCACCGGGCGACCGGGCGGACGGAACGGGGCGGCGCTGCTGTGGGTGGTGCTCACGGCTCACCCTGGGCGGCTGCGGCGGGATTGTCCCTTCGCGCGGGCTTTCAGGTAGCCGACCGCATCCCCGCGTTAATTCCGCAACCGCCATCACCCCCAGTCGGCGGCGTGGCGACTAACGGCCGGTACGCGCTCGCAGCTTTCATGACCACCCAACGGGTCGAGCGAGAGGTGCTAGACGGCGCCGTCGATGATGACGTCGAGGACGGCGGGCTCGCCCAGCGCGAGCGCGCGGTCGAGCTCGGGGCCGATCCGCTCCGGGTCCTCGATCCGCACGCCGTGGAGCCCGAAGCCGCGCGCGATCGCGGCGAAGTCGAACGACGGCGCGAAGTCCATCGCCGGGTAGCGCACCGCCGCGTCCGGCGCGCGCAGCCGCCGGTAGACCTGCATGTTCAGCTTCAGGATGCGGTACGAGGCGTTGTTGCAGATGACGTAGACGACCGGGATGGCGGCCGCCCGCGCCGTCCAGAGCGCCTGCACCGTCATCATCGCGCTGCCGTCCCCGACCACGGCCACGACCGGCCGATCCGGGTGGGCCAGCTTGACGCCGAGCGCCCCGCCCATGCCCCAGCCGATGGCGGAGCCGCGCGCCCCGATCAGCGAGCCGGGCTCGTTGAACTTCACGCCGGCGTGGAGCGCGGCGCGCGTGCTGATCGCGTCGTCGAAGACCACGGCGTTCGCCGGCAGCGCTCGGCCGAGCGCCGCCGCCATCGCTGCCGGCGCCATCGGCCGGCTGCTCGCGCCCTGCCTCGCCGCCTCGTGGAACGCAGCGTCGAGGCGGGCCGTCTCCGCCGCGAGCGAGGCGGCACGGCTGGCGGCGGCCTCGCGGTCGGCCGGCCGCAGCCGCTCGGCCAGCGCGGTGTCGAGCGCGGCCAGCGCGGCGGCAGGCGCGGCGAGGATGCCGATGTCGGTCGGCTCGGAGCGGCCGATCTCGTCCCCGTTCGGATCGATGTGGATGAGCACGGTCTTGGGGCCGACGGTGCGCCCGCCGCCGAGATAGAAGAAGTCCTGGAACGCCGGCGCGCCCACGACCAGCACCGCGTCCGCCTGTTCGAGCGCGTGCCGGGCCGCTGGCTGCCGCAGGCTGAGCAGCCCGAACCACTGCGGGTGGCCGGTCGGGAAATTCACCTCGGTGCTGGCGTGGCCGTAGACGCGGGCGCCCAGCCGCTCGGCCACCCGCACCGCCTCGGCGACGGCGCGGTACTGCGCGACGCGGTCGCCCACCACCAGGATCGGCCGCTCGGCGCGCGCCAGCGCCTCCGCGGCCGCCTCGATGCCGCGTGGGTCGGCCGCGCTGAGTGTGAAGTGCGGCTTCGAGGGCACGATCTCAACGTTTGCCAAATCGTCGAGCGCGTTGCCGGCGAAGGAGAGGAACGTCGGGCCGGTCGGGGGCGTGCGCGCTTCGGTGAAGGCGCGCCGGATCGCCGAGGGGAACTGCTCGGGGTGGGTGATCTCGGCGGCCCACTTCGTGAACGGCCGCGCCATCTCGACGAGGTCCGAGCGCCCCTCGGCCAGTTTGCGGACGTCCTTGTTGCCGGCGGTGACGACCATCGGCGTGCCGCAGTACTTGCTGTCGATCAGCAGGCTGAGCGCGTTGCCGAGCCCGTTGTCGATGTGCAGGCTGACGAACGCGACGTTGCCGCTGGCGCGGGCGTACCCCTCGGCCAGCCCGATCGCCACCCCCTCCTGCACGACGAGCACGTATTTCAGGTCGGGGTAGTCGGGCAGGATGTCCATGATCGCCGCCTCGCTCGTGCCGGGGTTGCCGAAGATGTACTCGACGCCCTCGGCCCGCAGCATCTCGAGCAAGGCGTACCGGCCCTGCATGTGGCCGGAGCGCACGGCCGGGCGCGCGCCTGGTATCACAGTTGTCATCGCCATACCTCCATCGTGGGTGTCGCCCCGCGCCACCCGGCGCCGCAGCCTCAGTTGCCGGCGACGTACGCGGGATCGGCCCAATTAGCTGGTCGCGGCAGCAGTCAGCTCCTCGCGCAGCCGCGCGATCACGATCTCAAGCTGGCCGGGTTGCAGGTTCATCGGGTCGATGGTGATGGTGCCGGCCGGGTTGAGCGTCGAGACGTAGACGCGCGGCCGCCCGGCCATCAAACGTCTCTGGACCTCGGGCGCCCCCGGCCCGCGCCACTCGCGCGTGAAGGCGATCTCCGCCTGCGGGTAGGGATGGTCGTCAAGGTCGTGCTCGACGGTGACCGCGATACCGGGAATCCCCCGCAGCCCCTCGGCCAGCTCGGCCATCGCGGCGCGGTAGCGCGCGGTCTCGGCCGCCTCGTCCTCCGCCAGGAACACCTCGACAGCGGCGAGCAGCCCGGCGATCTCCTCCTTCGAGACCTTCTGGCCACGCGCAATCGTCGGATTCGGCGCGTTGTTGAGCCGCGCCGCCTCGACCCACTCCGCCCGGCCGAGCAGGAGCCCCGTGCTCTGCGGCCCCCGGATCCCCTTGCCGCCCGAGAAGCTGACCAGGTCGGCCCCCTCGCGCACGAAGCGGGTGAGGTTGCCGCGTGGCGGCAGCATCGAGGCGGCGTCGCAGAGCACCGGCAGGCCGTGCCGCCGGCCGATCTCGGCCAGCTCCGGCAGCGGCACCGCCCCGCGCCGCTTGAACGCGGACTGCACGTCGATGATGCCGGCGGTGCGCTGGGTGATCGCGGCCTCGATCTCGGCTGCCGTGCAGCCCTCGGGCCGCCCGACCTCGACGAGCCGCGCGCCCGGCACCATGTAGAGCCGGTCGTAGCTGAACCGCTGGGCCCGCTGGATCAGGAGCGCGTTGGGCCGGCCGTCGGTCTCGGGCAGGCGCCGAATGAGCGCCGGATCGACCTGCCCGCCGGGCGCGGTGAGGGCCGCGGCGGCCTGCAGGACGAGCCCGCCGGAGGCGCCACTCGTGATCGTCGCGGCCTCGACGCCGATCGCCTCGGCGATCGCCCGGCCAGCCGCGAGCAGCAACTCGTCCATCTGGACGAAGGTGTCGGCCGCGGCCAGCATCGCCGCGAGGCACTCCGGCCGCGGCCGGGTGCCCGAATGCTTCGTGTTCGGCCCGCCAGCGTTGATGATCGGCGTGATCCCGAGCCGCTCGACGATCGTCCGGCCGCTCTGGCTCGCCGGCAGCACGCTCGTATCCATGTTCGCTCCCCTCGTCCTATCGCGCGTCCGGCCCGGCCGGGCCGGACCGGTTGAACAGTGTCCCCAACATTGCGGCGGTCGCTCCCAGCGTCTGCTCCGTGCAGCCGGCGGCGACCGGCGATCGCTGCTCGAACTAAATCAGACGCATGTTCATGCCGACGTCCTTGAGCATCTCCTGCATGAGCTGGCCGAACTAGGGGTACCAGGTGATCGTGAAGATCTTGTAGACGATCTCCTCTCCATCCTAGCCAGCGGCCTGGAGGTGCCGCTTGGCGCGGTCAGGGTCGAAGCCCGGCGCCTCGACGTCGGCGGCGTGGGCCCAGTCCTTGCGCGGGTAGGGGTTCCGGTGCGCCTCACTGGAGCCGAAGAATACTATGCGCAGCAGCGCATCGCGGTCGATGGCGTAGGAGACCGCCATGCGCCTGTCGCGGTTGTGGACGGGTGGCTCGGTGTTCTTCATGAGGGTCCAGGTGTAGCTGGTCGAGCCAGGGTTGGGCATCGCCAGCTGCGCTGGCGCACCGGCGCCGGGACACCCGGCGCCGGTGCGCCAAGCCGGCGAGCACGAGAGTCCCCAGCCCAGCCGCGGCGCCGGGCCGCAGCAGCGTCCGGCGGCTCACGCGCGGAGACCTCTCAAGCCGGCGTGGATCATTCACGTCCATATTCCTCCTCGAACGTGAGCAGCAGCGTCGCCGGCAGCTTGACCAGGATGAGCCCGACGACGGACTGCTTGCTCACCCAGGAGATGCCGAGATCCCCCGGGGCAACGTTCGTCAACCAGAGGGCGTACTGTACCGGCAGTGGCTGATCGAGGCCCATTTCGGTGCGTAGGAGCGCGATCGCTTCGGGGGTGGCCGAGTCGCCCAGGCGCATCGCGGCCGGGTCGCCCGGGATGAGGCGCGCGACCGCGAACACGATGACGGAGAGGAAGAACAACACCGGGACGAGCTGCGCCAGCCGTTGCAGCAGGTAGGTCCGCACCCCAGCGCCCCCGCCCTGATCGGTCGGCGCGTGGCGCATCGCTCACGCCTGCCGCGCTGCCGGCGCGTCGAACCGCCCCGCCGCCCGGGCCGGCTCAGGTTCCACAACTGCCCGTTCGAGCGGCCTCCCTCACGGGTGGCGGCATCATAGGTCCGCCACCCTACCCTGTCAAACGCGGGTCGCCCCCCTCGATGCTCGACTTGGCGCGGCTGCCGATGCCGCAGACCGACCGATTGCGCGCCTGATCGGTGGGTCGCCAGGGCGTCGCGGCTCACGCTGCCGGCGGCGGCCCAGCGGGCCTTCGCCTCGGGCTTGCGCCGCCACCGGCCGGTGGACTCGTCCTTCTCGTACTGGTGCTTGAGGGCGGCCCAGGCGACGCGGTGGGCCCGCGCCTCGTCGTGGTGGTACTCCTCGTAGGCGTGGTTGAAGGCGGCGCGGTAGATCTCCCGCGCGTGCTCGGGAAGGTGCTCGCGCACGCTCTCGGGCAAGTCGCGCGTGCTGGCGTAGGGCATGCTCGTGGCCTCCGTGCCGGCTGGGCGCTCACGTGCGAACCGGCTCGACCAGGCTGCACAGCGCGAGCGCGTCGCGCACGGCGTAGCCGGCCTGGTCGTTGTCGAAGTAGACATAGATCGCCCGGAGCGCTCGGCGCCAGGCGCCGATGCGCTCGGCCCACTCCCGCAGAACCGCCTCCGCATAGGTGTCCTCGTAGGCGCGGCCCGGCCCGTGGAGGCGGACGTAGGTGAAGTCGGCGGTGAGCCGGAGCGGCGACTGAAAGCCGGCCAGGTCGTAGATACAGAGGGCCGCGCCGTGCCGCTCGAGCAACGCGTAGACGTCAGCGCGGTGCCAGCTCGGGTCGCGCAGCTCGAAGGCGTAGCGCCGCCCCGCCGGCAGCGCGTCCAGGCACGCCGCCAGCCGGCCGACGTCGACGCGCCAGCGGGGCGGCAACTGGAACAGGATCGGCCCGCGCTTGCCGCCGAGCGCGTCGACGCGCTCGATCAGCCGGGCGATCGCCAGCTCAGGCTCCTTCAGCTTCTTCATGTGCGTGAGGTAGCGGCTCGCCTTGACGGCGAAGACGAAGCCCGTCGGGGTCGCCTCACGCCAGGCGGCAAACGTGGCGGCCTCGGGCAACCGGTAGAAGCTGTTGTTGACCTCGACCGTGTCGAAGTCGCGGGCGTAGTAGGCCAGCATGTCGGCCGGAGGCAGTGCCTGCGGGTAATACACGCCCCGCCAGTGGGCGTAGTGCCAACCCGACGTGCCGATCCGGATCTCGGCCGTCACGGGGGCCTCCTCCCGAGCGTGGCGTCACGTTGGGGCGGCCCAAGGGGCGCGCTGCAGCCCACGCTCTCGCCCGGTAGGCGGTGAGGGGTTGGCGGGAGCCAGGCGTCGACCGCCGGTTGTCCCCGGTCGCCCGGGCCGGCTGGCGGGAGCCGCATGGCCCCCCGCCGACCGGGGGCAGCGCCGCGCAGCTCCTGTCCGGGTTCGCCTACCGCCGCGGATCTTCGATGTCCTTGCCCCCGTCGGCTCAGTTGTCCGCGCAGCTCCTGTCCGGGTTCGCCTACCGCCGCGTGGTAGGTGCCGTCTTGCATCGCGTCGGCCAGAGGCAGGGCTACGGTTCGGGGTCGGGCGGGGTCGCCCCTGCCGTTGCGCCCGCGCTTGCGCGGCGCAGCGAGTCCGCGTCGATCGGCGGCGGCTGGGGGTCGGTCCAGGCGGTGTTGGCCGCGCCGACGACGCCCCCGGCCGGTGTCGGCGTTGACTGCCGCTCGGTGTCGTCGCGCTCGCTGCGGTCGTCGCCGTCGCCCATCCGCTCGTCCCCGTGCCTTCGGCTGCCCTGCCGTTCGATCTCGCTCATCGCACCCGGCTCCTTCGATCACCCCCCCGACAGCGGTGCCAGACGTGAGGCGTGCCGGCGGGTTCTCACCCGCTCGGGACACGCACCGGCCGTGCCACCGCGACGCCCGGCCACGGCCAGCCGCGCGCGGTGGCAGGCTCTAACCGCCGGCTCCGAGCGCCCAGATCGTGGTGCGCTTGACGTCCTCGTCCTCGATCACCTGCCCGACCGGGACGTCGTAGGTCGCGACGGCCACGAAGCGCTCGCGGGGCAGCCACTGCGGCAGGTAGGCGCGCTCCGGCTCCGCCACCAGCACGGTGGCGCCCCTGTCGCGGGCCCGCTCCAGATACGCGAGCAGCCGCTCGGCCAGCCGCGGCTCGTAGAGGAGATCGGCGGCGAGCACGACGTCGATCTGGTCACCCGAGCCGCCGAGTGCGTCACCAAGCAGCGCGCCGACGCAGACGCCATTCGCCTCGGCGTTGAGCTCGATCGCGGCGACCGCGAGAGTATCGATGTCGGTCGCGGTCACCTCGGCCGCGCCGGCTCGAGCCGCCGCGATCGCCACCAGGCCGGAACCGGCGCCGATCTCGAGCACCCGTCGATCCCGCACGAGCCGTGGGTGGTCGAGCAAATGGCGTGCCAGCGCGAGCCCGCCTGCCCAGGCGAATGCCCAGTAGGGGAGCGGCGCCTCCCCGCTCTCCACCACCCCTTCGAGCCGCCGCCAGAGCGCGAAGAGGTCGTCGGCGAGCCTGAGGCGGAGCTCCTGGACGAACGGCGGCGCGACGAGGCGCGTGCTGGCCTCGACGAAGCGGCGGCGGGCGTCGGCCCGCAACTGCGCATGCTCCACGGCTATGCTGCGTCTCGTTCGCGGCTTATGATGTCGGTGTGCAACACCGCTGTCTGCCATCCTACACGACCACGACCGTCGGCCGGCCGCTCAGGTGGAGCGTCCTCGCGCTCACCGTCTGCCTGACGCTGGCCTGGCTCGGCGCGGGCTGCGCGGTGATCGACCGCGGGGCGCCGGCCCCGATCGCGGTCGGGCTGGTCGCGCCGCTGTCGGGGCCTTCGGCGGCGTCGGGGGAGGCGATCCAGCGCGGGATGCTGCTCGCCATCGACGAGGTGAACCGCGACGGCGGTGTGCTCGGTCGGCCGCTGGCGCTCGTCACGCGCGATGTCGCCAACGACCCGCCCGCCGGCGTGGCCGCGCTGCACGAGCTGCGCGAGCGGCACGGCATCGTGGCGCTCTTCGGTGGCATCTTCAGCCCGGTCATGCTCGCCCAGCTCGACGCGCTGCACGCGCTCGAAATCCCGCTGATCAATCCCTGGGGCTCGGTGACCGGCATCACCCAGAACGGGCGCCAGCCGAACTATGCCTTCCGTGTCTCGGTGTCCGACGATACCGCCGACGAATTCCTGGGTCGCTATACCCTCGACGTCGTCGGGGCGGCGCGGCCGGCGATCATGGCCGACACCTCGGCCTGGGGCGACTCGAACGTCGTCGGGCTGCGCAGCGTCCTAGCCGCGCGGGGCGTGCCGCCGGCCGGCATCGAGCGGTTCGCGCAGGGCGAGACGACCATGCTGGCGCAGGTCGAGCGGCTCCGCGCCGCCGGCGCCGACGCGATCATCCTGGTGGCGAATGCCCCGGAGGGCGCCTGCATCGTCCGTGCGCTCGCGGCGGCCGGCTGGCGACCGCCCGTCGTCAGCCACTGGGGCATCACCGGCGGGACGTTCGTCGAGGCGGCCGGCATCGACTACGCCGAGGGGATCTACACGTTGCAGACGTTCTCGTTCCACGGCGTGCGCTCCCCGCGGGCCGAGGCGGTGCTGCGCGCCCATCACCAGCGCTTCGGCACCCGGCAGATCGAGGACATCCGCGCGCCCGTCGGTGTCGCCCACGGCTACGACGGCATCCAGCTGCTGGCGCGCGCGATTCGCCAGGCCGGCACCACCGACGGTCCGCGCGTGCGCACCGCCCTCGAGAGCCTCGGCCCGTACGATGGGCTGGTGAAGCGGTACGATCCAGCCTTCACCCTGCACCGGCACGACGCGCTGCGCGCGGAGGACTACCTCATGGCGGTCTGGCGCAACGGTCGGCTCGTGCCGGCGCCGGAACCCCGGTTGCCGCCATGAACGCCTCGCCGCGGCGCAGCCACGGCCGCACACTGCAAACCCGCTTCCTGATCGCGCTCGTGGCGATCGGGACACTGCCGCTAGCGCTGGTTGGGGTGGGCGTGGCGGTGCTGGCGCACGAAGCCGTCGCTGACCAATCGTCGCGCGAGTTGACCGGGCTGGCACGCGGCATCGCCAGCCAGCTCCAGGTGTACCTGAACCAGCTTACGGTCGACACGCGCACCATCGCGACGTTGCCCGAGATCGTGAGCATGGACCCCGCGCGGCAACAGCCGATTCTGCGTGACATCTTCCTCCAGCAGGCGAGTTTCTCGCGGCTGTCGACCTTCGATCGCGACGGCAATCGGCTGGCCGCCTCGACGCCCGGCGGCGCTGCCTCGGTGCGCGACGTCTCCGCCTTCCAGCGCGCGGTCGAGCGCGGCGAGCTGGCGTGGCAAACGCTGGTCGTGCCCGACACCAGCCGGCGCGCCTGGGCGATCTACGCGCCGATCCGGGGGCCGGACCGGCAGGTGGTGGGCTCGGTCGGCGCGATCGTGGACCTCGAAAACCTGGTGGCGGTCGTGGGTCAGGTCGGCGTCGGCGGCAACGGCCGCGCCGTCGTGCTCGACGAGAACGGCCGGATGCTCCTCGATCCCGGTCCGGAGGCGCCGGAGGGCGCAGCTGAGGCGGGCCGGCCGGCCGGTTGGAGCGCGCCGATCCCGCCGCGGCCGGCGGGACCCGGCGTGGCCCGCTACCCGGTCGAGGGGGAGCTGATGGTCGCCGGCTACGCGCCGGTGCCGAGCGTCGGCTGGACGGTGGTGGTCGAGCGGCCCGAGGCCGAGGTGCTGGCGCCGGCCGACTGGGCTTGGCGAATCGCGATCGCCGGGCTCGCCATCAGTCTCCTGCTCTCGGTGGTGGTCGCGGTCGTGCTGGCGCGGCGCCTCACCCGTCCGCTCCAGACCCTGGCGGTGGCGGCCGAAGCGCTGGGGCGGGGGGACGTGGCCGCGCCGCTGCCCCACTTGCGCGCCGACGAGGGGGAGTTAAGCACGCTCGTTCGCGCCTTCGCCGAGATGCGCGACCGGCTGGCGGCGCGCAGTGCCGAGGTCGAGCATCTGCTCGAGCGCGAGCAGGTAGCGCGCGCCCAGGCCGAGAGCGCCGAGCGGCGCACCGCTTTTCTGGCCGAGGCGAGCCGGGCGCTGACCGCCTCGCTCGATCCGCAGGCGACCTTCGACGAACTCGCGCGCCTGGCCGTTCCGGCGCTGGCCGACGTCTGCACGATCGACGTCGTCGTGCCCGTCGAGGGGTTGCCGACCGGCCGACTCGCGGTCGCCTACCACGGGCCCGCGCAGGCTGAGTTGCTGGCGGAGATGCGCGACTATCTGCCCGACCCCGACGGCCCACACCCGCTCTGGGAGGTGGCGGGAACCGGCCGGTCGCTCCTCATCCCCGAGCAGATGCCGGAGCTGCCCGCCGGCTTCACGAAGCGCCCTGGCGCGCAAGCTCACCTCGGCCGCCTCAACCCGACCTCGCTGCTGGCGGTGCCGTTAACCCTGCGGGGCCGCCCGGTCGGCGCCCTCACCCTGGCCGCTACGGGCGGCAGCCGCGTCTACGGCCCGGCCGACCTCGAACTAGCGGAGGAGCTGGCCCGGCGCGCCTCGGTCGCCATCGAGCACGCGCGGCTCTACCGGGTGGCGCAGCAGGCGATCAAGGCGCGGGACGAGTTCCTTTCAGTGGCGGCGCACGAGCTGCGCACGCCGATTACGAGCCTGCGCGGTTTCGCCCAGCTCCTGGCGCGTCGCATCGCCCGCATGGGCTCGGTCGAGCCGGCCCGGCTCCAAGCCGCGCTGCACACCTTGGATGAGCAATCGCGGCGCCTGGCGCGCCTCATCGACCAGCTCCTCGACATCTCGCGGATCGAGGCGGGTAAGCTGGTGATTCAGCGGGAACCGGCCGATCTGGCCGATCTCGCCCGGCGCGCCGTGGCGACGTTCGCGGACGCCAGCGCGGCGCACCCGATCCGCCTCGCCGCCCCGGTGTGCCTGCCCGCGCTCGTGGATCCGCTCCGGCTCGAGCAGGTGCTCACGAACCTCATCGACAACGCGATCAAGTATAGCCCGGCTGGCGGCCCGATCGAGATCGAGGTGGCCGCCCCCGAGCCGGGCAGGGCCACCTTGGCGGTGCGCGATCACGGCGTCGGCATCCCGCCCGAGCGGCGGGGGCAGATCTTCGACCGCTTCTACCAGGCTCACGCTGAGGGCAACCTCGGCGGGATGGGGCTGGGCCTCTACATCTGCCGCCAGATCGTCGAGCTGCACGGGGGCCGCATCAGCGTCGAGTTCCCGACGGATGGAGGCACGTGCTTCGTCGTCCGCCTGCCCACCGCGCCCGTGCCGGACGGGGAGGGTGCGGGCGCGGGTGCCTCCGGC
>JBHOQZ010000160.1:0-2203 GCA_042408635.1 Chloroflexota bacterium | reverse complement strand
GGTGAGGCGTAGGGGAAGAGGCGCTGGTTCTCGACGAAGGCCGTCTCGACGCACTCGAACGCCGCCTGCAGGCGCCCCAGCGCCCAGGGGGTGCGCTCCCAGACCTCGCGCCGCAGGATCACCAGGTGCTGCGGTGGGTAGACGCCGGTCGCCCGGTAGTACTCGCGCTCGATCGGTCGGAAGTCGGGGAAGAGGCGCACGATCGGGCCGTTGACCGGGTCGTAGGCGCGCGGGCGGTAGGGGCTGTACATGACATCGAGGTCGCCCGCCAGCAGCATCTCGGCGGCGGTGCGCCCCTCGGGCACTGGGTTGACGCCGGGCGCCAGCGTCGGGTCGTAGTGGGTCGAGCTGACCGGATCGTCGATCGGCCCGATCCACCACTGGAGCGAGTCGAGCGGCACGCCGATGTGGCGCAGGAAGTGCCGATACCAGACCGAGCCGCTGGCGACCCAGTTGTACATGCCGATCCGCTTGCCCGGCAGGTCCTCCGCGCGCCGCACGTCGCTCCCCTTGCGGATGTAGAGGTCGCGGGCGGTGAAGTTGCGCAGCACGAAGATCGGCAGCCCGACGAAGCTGCGGTCGCCCGCGTCGATCCGGCGCAGGTGCCCGGCGAGCGACCCCTCGCCGCCGTGGATGGCCGGATCCCCCATCGCGCGGCGCAGCATCTCCGGCCGGTGGCCGCGCACGAACTCGAGGTCGATCCCCTCCGGGCGGACGTCGCCGGTGGCCAGCGGCATCAGACGCGCGTACTCCGCGAACGTCAGGGTCAGTCTGGGGGCTATCATCGTCTCACTCCTCCTGCCCGGTCCGCCGGTACCCCACTCGCGCCGCCCCAAGCGTAGCAGGTTCGGGCCGCCCGTTGTGCGCACAACGGGGGCCACGGGACCGTGCCGGGCGGCAGCTCCGGCGCTACCGGGGGGAAGGTGCAGGTGGCCGCGGCCGGCCGACGGGCGGAAATCCGGGCGAAGGAGCACTGGAACTGCGGCACAAACGGCCCCGATTCTGCGTCTATTTTTTAAGGGACAGGAGACACTGTGTTCATGAATGGGGGACACCGGCCGCACCCTGGTGTTCCCGTCGGCCCAACTAGAGAGGACGAACGGCTGGAATGGGTAGGGTGACCGTCATCACCGACAGCACGTCGGACGTCCCGCCCGCGCTGGCACACCAGCTCGGCCTGATCGTGGTGCCGGCGCACTACCGCGTCGGCAAGCGGGAGCACGTCGACTATCTCACCGCGCGCGCGCAGACGGCGCACGCGTGGCTCAATCCAAAGGCCCAGATCGCGGTCGCGCCTCCCTCGGCCTTCGCGTTGCAGGAGCTCTACGCCAAGCTCTCGACCGAGGGCCGCTCGATCGTGTCGCTCCACGCCCCGGCGCGATGGGGCGGCGGCTACGAGGCGGCGCTGATCGCCAAGACCGCGCTCAGCGGCCGCTCGCAGATCCAGGTCATCAACGGCGAGCTGCTCTCGCTCGGCATCGGTTTTGTCGCGCTGGCGGCGGCGGAGGCGGCGCGCGACGGTGCGAGCATGTCCGAGGTGGCCGAGATCGTGCGCGAGGCGCTCCTGCACGCACACCTCGTCTTCTTTGTTGACGAGCCCAGCGGGTTGCCCAACAGCGCGCTCCTGCGCGAGCCGAAGCTGCGCCCGGCGCTCGTCTCGGGAGACAAGCCCCTCTTCAGCATGGAGGAGGGGGAGGTGCGCATTATCGACGGCGTGCGCTCGCGCGGCGAGGTCGTCGAGACGCTCTACGAGTTCGTCGAGATGTTCCCGCACATCGAGCGCATAGCGATCCTCTACGGCGCCAATCCGACCCTCGCCAACTCGCTCTTGCGCCGGATCGAGCCGCTCGTGCCGCGCGACCGGGTGCTTCTGACGCAATACGGCCCGGCGCTGGCGGCCCAGCTCGGCCCCAACGCCACCGGCATCGCGGTCTACGAGGGGATCGGTGAGGTCGCGGCGCTGCCCCAGGAGGCCGCGCTCACCAGCACTGACTAGCGGCCGGCACGCGGGCCCCCCGAGCCCGGCCCCGACCGCCTGGACCGACAGTGCCCGCGGCTGATCGCCTCAGCTGCGGGCGCTGCCATATCCCCGCCGAGCCCGGCGCCGGGCACGCACGCCGCCCGACCCGCCACCGCCCCACGAAGCCGGTTCGCTCGGCTTGCGAAACCCCTGGCGGCTCGCCGCGCGGTCGACCCCGAGGCG
>JBHOQZ010000159.1:0-2335 GCA_042408635.1 Chloroflexota bacterium | reverse complement strand
CCGCAGGCCCAGATGCGCGGGCCGACGAGTTGCCCTGAGTTGATCGCGTCGCGCACGCCGATATCGGCGAAGTCGCGGCAGGCCGCGTCGCGCACCGTCGTCCAGCCGGCCTCCAGATCCTTGAGCGCGTTGCGGTAGCAGTTGAGCGTGAGCGTGGGCACGCCCGTCGAGACCGGGTAGGCGGCCGCCGCCCGCGCGCCGAAGGCGTCGTCGCGAGGCTCGCCGCTGCCCTGGAGGTGGACGTGGGCGTCGATCAGCCCCGGCAGCACGGTCCAGCCGCCCGCCTCCAGCACCGTCCAGCCCTCGGGCGGCTCGGCTCCCCTGCCGCTCACTACGGCGCTGATCCGGTCGCCCTCAACCAGGATGAGCGCATCGTCCACGTGCGCCCGGCCGGTCCCGTCGAACAACCGCCCCGCGCGGATCGCCAGACCCATCGGTTCCTCCTCTATCCTGCCAGTGCCTCGGCGGCCCAACCACGGCAGTATACGCCAGGTGGCTACGCGGCTCCCGCCGGGGCGGGGCGACGGCGCGGCCACGCGCCCGGCGCGTGAGACAATGACGCCACAGAGTGGATTAGGAGGGAAAGCGGACCATGGCGTTGGGGCTGCGGATTCTGGGACCGATGGAGCCGGGCTTCGAGGGAGTGCTGACGCCGGAGGCGCTGGCCTTCGTCGAGCGGCTGCAGCGCGCGTTCAACCCGCGGCGCGAGGCGCTCTTGCGGACCCGCGCCGAGCGCCAGGCGGAGATCGACGGCGGCGCCAGCCTCGACTTCCTGCCCGAGACCGCGCCCGTGCGGCAGGGTGAGTGGCAGGTCGCGCCCGCGCCGAAGGACCTCGACGACCGCAGGGTCGAGATCACCGGGCCTGTCGACCGCAAGATGATGATCAACGCGCTTAACTCGGGCGCCAGGGTCTTCATGGCCGACCTGGAGGACGCCACCTCGCCCACCTGGCACAATGTCGTCGAGGGGCAGGTCAACCTGCGTGACGCCGTCCGCCGCACCATTGCGCTCGACCAGGCGGACGGGCGCAGCTACCGGCTGAACGCCGAGACCGCCACGCTGGTGGTGCGGCCGCGCGGCTGGCACCTGCCCGAGCGGCACGTCGAGCTGGATGGCGCCCCGGTTTCGGGCAGCCTGTTCGACTTCGGCCTCTACTTCTTCCACAACGCGCGCGAGCTGATCGAGCGCGGCACCGGGCCGTACTTCTACCTGCCCAAGCTCCAGAGCCACCTCGAAGCCCGCCTCTGGAATGACGTCTTCCTGTTTGCGCAGGACGCGCTCGGGGTGCCGCGGGGCAGCGTACGCGCGACGGTCCTGATCGAGACGATTTGGGCGGCCTTCGAGATGGAGGAGATCCTCTACGAGCTACGCGAGCACGCCGCCGGGCTCAACGCCGGTCGCTGGGACTACATCTTCAGCGCGATCAAGACGTTCCGCCGCCGCCCAGACCTCGTGCTGCCCGACCGCGCCCAGGTGACGATGACCGTCCCCTTCATGCGCGCCTACACCGAGCTCCTGGTGCGCACCTGCCACAGGCGCGGTGCCCACGCCATCGGGGGCATGGCCGCCTTCATCCCGAACCGGCGCGATCCGCAGGTGACGGAGACCGCGCTGGCGAAGGTAAAGGAGGACAAGGACCGCGAGGCGGGCGACGGCTTCGACGGCACCTGGGTGGCGCACCCCGACCTCGTCCCGGTCGCCCGCGCCTCGTTCGATCGGGTGCTGGGCGACCGGCCCCACCAGAAGGCGCGCCTGCGCGAGGACGTGCACGTCACCGCCGCGCAGCTCAGCGACATCCACGTGCCGGGCGGAACGATCACTGAGGGTGGCGTCCGCAACAACGTGAGCGTCGCGCTCCAGTACCTCAACGCCTGGCTGAATGGCACCGGCGCCGCCGCCATCTACAACCTGATGGAGGACGCCGCCACCGCCGAAATCTCGCGCGCCCAGCTCTGGCAGTGGCTCCACCACGGCGCCCGGCTCGACACCGGCGTGCCCGTCACCGCCGACCTCTACCGCCGGGTGCGCGAGGAGGAGCTGGCCCGCCTCGGCGGCGCCGGCACGCAACGCTTCGGTGACGCCGCCCGGATCCTCGACCGGCTCGTCCTCGACGACACCTTCGAGGAGTTCCTGACCACAGTCGCCTACCCGCTGCTCGACTGAGCGAGCGCGGCGAGGATCGCCTCCGGCGCGGCGGGGAGGGCATCCAGTCGACCGCCGTGGGGGCGCAGCGCGTCCTCGGTGGCGTTGGCGATGGCTGGGAAGGCGCCGATCGTGCCGCCCTCACCCGCGCCGACGGCACCGTCCACCGCTCGGGCCCGGGGCCGGCGGGCG
>JBHOQZ010000156.1:0-2327 GCA_042408635.1 Chloroflexota bacterium | reverse complement strand
CAGCACCACCACCGCGATGTCGGCGCGGTCGAGCGCGCGCATCGCGCGCAGCACGCTGTACTTCTCGACGCCGCGGTCGATCCGGCCGCGGCGGCGGATGCCGGCGGTGTCGATCAGCAGGATCGGCTGGCCGTTGTGCTCGATCAGGGTGTCGATGGCGTCGCGCGTGGTGCCGGGGATCTCGCTCACCATCACGCGCTCCTGGCCGAGGATCGCGTTCACGATCGAGGACTTGCCGACGTTGGGTCGGCCGACGATCGCCACCCGCGCCACGCTCGGCGTCTCCTCGGCCTCCTCCCCCTCGGCCGGGGGCAGGTGGCGGACGATCTCGTCGAGCAGGTCACCGGTGCCGGTGCCGTGGATGCTCGAGAGCGGGATCGGCTCGCCCAGGCCGAGGTTGTAGAACTCGACGGCGTCGTAGCCGCGCTGGAGGTTGTCGGCCTTGTTCGCGCCGAGCACGACCGGCTTGTTGGTCGTGCGCAGCATATCGGCCACGGCGTAGTCCTCAGCGGTCAGGCCGTCGATGGCGTCGACGAGGAAGACGATCACGTCCGCCTCCTCAATCGCCTGGCGCACCTGCTCGCGGATGCGCGCGCCGAACTCGTCGGCCACGCCCAGCGCCAGGCCGCCGGTGTCGATCAGCGTGAAGGTGCGGCCGTTCCAGTCGGTCGTGCCATAGATGCGGTCGCGCGTGGTGCCGGGCAGATCCTCGACGATCGCCAGGCGCTCCCCGATCAGCCGGTTGAAGAGGGTCGACTTGCCCACGTTGGGGCGGCCGACGATAGCGACCAGTGGCCTCGTCATGGTCTTTAGCGGGCGTGGGCGATGCGCCGGCCGGGTCCGGCCCGGCCGGCGCATCGCGCCGATCCGTTCGCGGGGCAGCCGGGGCAGCGTAGCCGGCCGCCGCGCGCCCGCGCTGTCCTCCTTCTCGCCTCTAGCGTAGGGTCACGTCCAACTGGGAGGGATCGACCGAGAGTACCCGCAGTGGCGGGGGCACGCTCACCGTCGGCGTGAGCGTGTAGGTGCCGGTGACGAGGTCGGTCAGGTCGACCATGACGCGGATCTCCTCGGGCGGCAGCGTCGTCAGCGTGGGCTCCGGGCCGGCCAGGCGCACGCTCACCGCCGGCCGGTCGAAGGCCACCTCCAACCCCTCCGGCACGTTCTGGGCCACCGGCGCCACGCGGAACACCTGCGAGCCCTCCTGCGGGCGGATGCCGACGTGGACCGTCACCTGCTCCCGCCGCACCTGGGAGACGCCGGGCGGCAGCAGCACGTCCACCGGCCGGATGATGTCGGCCTGCGAGTTGCGCACGTCCACGGGCGCCGTGCTCAGCGCCGTCAGCCCGTCGATCACGTTGGGCTCGCCGATCACGGCCACCGCCGGGGGGTTGACGTCGATGCTCACGATCTGGTAGCCGGGCCGCACCGTGCCCACCAGCTCGGGGCGCACCGGCAGCACCTTCGAGGCCGATTGTCGCTCGATCTTCAGCTCGGCCAGCACCGTCGTCGGCGTCACCTGCACCCCGCGCACTTCGATCCCCTGCGCCGTCACCGGCACTGGCTTGACCGACTGGCTGATGTTCTCGCGCGCACTGTCGATCCGCACGACGACCTGCGCCTCCTCGACGGTGTCGACCACCGTCTGCGCCCCGATGACGGAGACACGGTCGGGCGTCACCCGCGGCTCCGGTTCGGCCACGGCGTAGCCCTCCGGGGGCCGCCCGACCACGGTGGCGCGCACCGGCACCTCCTTGCGCATGATCGGATCGAGCCGCAGCGTCACCGCCGCCGGGGAGATGCGCTCGATGTGCACCCGGTTGTCGGTGGTGGTGACGCGGATCGGGTACTCGCGGGTGCCGCGCGAGCCGTCGCGCAGGTCGACCCAGGCGCGAAAGCTCTCGCCGCGGATGCGCGGCCAGTGGTCCTGCGGCGCCGAGATCGTCACCTGCACCTGGGGCAGGTCGGAGGCGAGCACCAGGTCCTGCGGCACGTTCTCGGCCTGGACCTGGATCGGCTGGGCGAACTCGGAGGTAACCTCGGGGTTCTGCTGGTTCACGATCAGGATCCAGAGCGTGGTCGAGAGCCCAATCGCGAGCAGCATCCCGATGAGCCGGCTACTCAGGGCGTCCATGGCGTCCTCGGGGTTGTCCTGGCGCGGTCGCGCGCCCCGTCCACCGCAGGGGAGGGGCCATCGCCGCGGCGCGGCACGCGCACAATCATCGGCGGGGGAGGGATCTTCGCTCGGCGCCTCCCGCGTGCCCGCTTGTGGGTGGGGGCGGGTGGCGGCCCGGCCCGCGCGCGCCTCCACAGTGGCCGGGCGGCCTGGC
>JBHOQZ010000154.1:0-3878 GCA_042408635.1 Chloroflexota bacterium | reverse complement strand
AAGCACCGACCTGACCGACTGATCGGCCAGGATAATGCGCATCGCCGCCTCGACCTTGTCGGCGCCGCCGCCACCGCCCACGGCGAGGTCGGCTGCATGGTCAACGGCGCCGGGCTGGCCATGGCGACGATGGACCTGGTCAAGCTCGCGGGCGGCAACCCCTCGAACTTCCTCGACGTGGGCGGTGGCGGCGGCGCCGACAAGGTCGAGGCGGCGATGCGCATTATCCTGGCCGATCAGTCGGTCAGGTCGGTGCTTGTCAACATCTTTGCCGGCATCAGCCGCTGCGACGAGGTGGCCCAGGGCATCGTCCAGGCGAAGGCGAAGCTGCCGAGGCAGGTGCCGATGGTCGTTCGGCTGCGCGGCACCAACGAGGAGGCGGGGCGGCGGATCCTCGCCAATGAGGGCGTGATCTCGGCGGCGACCCTCGAGGAGGCGGCGAAGCTGGCGGTGGAGGCGGCGCGGCCATGAGCATCCTGATCGACGAGAACACGCGCGTCATCGTCCAGGGCGCGACGGGGCGCCAGGGCCGGTTCCACCTCGGCCAGATGCTCGCCTACGGCACCAAGGTCGTCGGTGGGGTGACCCCCGGCCGCGGCGGCCAGACGGTCGACGGCGTGCCGGTGTTCAACACGGTCGAGCAGGCCGTGCGCCAGACGGGCGCCAACGCCTCGATCATCTTTGTGCCGGCGCCGGGCGCGGCTGATGCGATGTTCGAGGCGGCCGACGCGCGCGTGCCGCTGATCGTCTGCATCACGGAGGGGGTGCCGCTGCTCGACACGATCAAGGTCGTACCGTTCGTGGCCGAGCGCGGCTCCCGCCTGCTCGGGCCGAACTGCCCAGGTCTGATCTCGCCCGGCAAGTGCAAGATCGGCATCATGCCCAACCAGATCCACGCGCCGGGCAACATCGGCATCGTCTCGAAGTCGGGCACCCTCACCTACGAGGTAGTCAACGCGATCACCGAGATGGGACTGGGCCAGTCGAGTGCGGTCGGCATCGGCGGCGACCCCGTCATCGGCACGAGCTTCATCGACGTGCTCGCGCTCTTCGAGCAGGACCCCGAGACCCACGTCATCGCCATGATCGGCGAGATCGGCGGCAACGCGGAGGAAGAGGCGGCCGCCTACATCAAAGAGCACGTGACCAAGCCGGTGTTCGCCTTCATTGCCGGCCGGACGGCGCCCCCGGGCAAGCGCATGGGCCACGCCGGCGCGATCATTTCCGGGGGCGCGGGTACCGCCGAGCACAAGATCGCGGCATTCACCGACGCCGGCATCCCGGTCGCCGACACGCCCCACGCACTGGCCGAGCTGGCCGGCCGCGCGCTGGGGCGGCGCGCCTGACCGACGAGGTCGCGTGGGTGGGGCTGGTCGCGCGCGCGGAGCCCACGGCGATGGTCGAGCGCTTCGTCAGCCCGGTCGGCCGGCTGATGACGATTGCGAACTTGGCCCGGCGCCGGCTCCGGCGGCCCACGCGGGGCTCGAAGCCCCGCGCCGATTCAGCGAAGCCGTCTGACGCCGGCTCACCGGCACATTCTCCAGCCGGCTTCAGCCGGCTTCACAATCCGACTCCGGGGGTTCACCCCCGGGCAGCCGCCCGGAGATCGCCGACCCCGATTGCCGCTCGCTCATGTTCCGTCTTGTTCTGGGTTCACCCCCCGGCGGCCGGGCGGCCAGCAGCGGCCGGATCCGGTTCGCTGCCCGCGTCCGGCTGCGCAGCGCGCGCGGCCGAGTTGGGTGCCGAGGCGGACGCGGGCGCGCTGGTGGAGGGGCGGGCGCCGGTGTCGCTCGTGGTGACGGTGTTCAACGAGGCCGCCTCGGTCGGCGAGTTGCTCACTACGATCGCGGCGCAGACGCGACCGCCCGACGAGGTCGTCATCGTCGACGGCGGATCGACCGACGGCACCGTCGAGCTGATCCGGCGCCTGGCCGAGCGCGAGCCCGCCCTGCGCGGGCGGCTGCGGCTGCTGGTCGCACCAGGCGCCAACATCGCCGCCGGCCGCAACCGCGCCATCGCCGCCGCCCGGCACGACCTGATCGCGGTGACCGATGCCGGCGTGCGGCTCGAGCCGGACTGGCTGGCGCGGATCGTCTCTCCGCTCGAACGGGGCGAGGCGGAGGTAGTCGCCGGCTTCTTCCGCGCCGACCCGCGCACCGTCTTCGAGCTGGCGATGGGGGCCACGGTGCTCCCCACCGAGCGCGAGATCGACCCGGCCAGGTTCCTGCCGTCGAGCCGGTCGGTGGCGTTCACGCGGGCGGCCTGGTCGGCGGTCGGCGGCTACCCCGAGTGGCTCGACTACTGCGAGGACGTCGTCTTCGACCTGGCGCTGCGCGCGCGCGGCTGTCGATTCGCCTGGGTGCCCGGGGCGCTGGTCCACTTCCGGCCCCGCGGGTCGCTGCGCGCCTTCTTCCTCCAGTACTACCGGTACGCGCGCGGGGACGGCAAGGCCGATCTGTTTCGGCGGCGGCACATGGTCCGCTACGGTGTGTACCTGGCGGGCGGGATTGCGCTGGGTCTGGGGTTCTGGTATAAGAGGGCCTGGTTGGGCCTGTGTATCGCCGGGCTCCCCTACCTGGCGGCGCCGTATGGACGGTTGGCGCCGCAACTCCGGGGGCTGCCGGTGCGGCAATGTGCGACTGCCCTCGCGCTCGTGCCGCTCATCCGCTTCACCGGCGATGTGGCGAAGATGCTCGGCTACCCCGCCGGCTGGCTGTGGCGGGTACGCTGGAGGAGCCGATCCGCGTGATCTCCCGGGCCTCCCCGCCTGCCATGGCGCCTGCCACTGGGCCCGCGCCGGTTGTCGGCCCTGTCTCGGCGTGGGCCGCGCCGACCGGCGCGCTGCCCCTGCTCGGGCCCGACCTGCCGCTCGCCCGCCTACTGCCCGCCGGATCGGTCGAGCGGCCCGACGTCTCGGTCGTCGTCCTGAGCTACCAGGTGCGCGACCTCCTCGTCGCCTGCCTTAGGTCGTTGTGCGCCAGCGTCGGCGACCTGAGCTACGAGGTGATTGTGGTCGACAACCGCTCGACCGACGGCAGCGCGGCGGCCGCCCGCGCCGCCTGCCCCGAAGCGACCGTGATCGAGGCGCCGCGCAACGGCGGCTACGCCTGGGGCAACAACCTCGGCCTGCGCCGCGCCCGCGGCCGCTACCTCCTGCTGCTCAACCCCGACACGGTCGTGCCGCCCGACGCGCTGCACGGGCTGGTCGCCTACGCCGAGGCGCGGCCGTGGGTTGGCGTGGTCGGCCCGAAGCTGGTGCGGCCGGACGGCCGGCTCGACCTCGCCTGCCGGCGCGGCTTCCCCACGCCGATGGTCGCCCTCTACCACACGCTGCGCCTCGCCCGCCTCTTCCCGGCGAGCCGCCGCTTCGGGCGCTACAACCTGACCTACCTCGACCCGGATGTCGAGGCCGAGGTCGACGCGGTGGCGGGCGCCTGCATGCTCGTGCGGGCCGAGGCGGCGCGGCAGGTCGGCCTGCTCGACGAGCGGTATTTCATGTACGGCGAGGACATCGATTGGGCGTACCGGATCAAGGCGGCCGGGCACGCCGTGTGCTACTACCCCCGGGTGGTCGTGCTCCACCACAAGGGGGAGAGCAGCCGGCGCGCCTTCTTGAAGGCGAACGCCGCGTTCTACCGCGCCATGCTGACCTTCCACCGGACGCACCTCTGGCGCCGGACGCCGCTGCCGGTCAACCTGGCCGTGGTGGCGGGCGTGCGGCTGCGCTGGGGGCTGGCGCGCCTGGCGGCGGCCGTCCGCCGACCGGGCGAGCGCCGGGTGGGGTCGAGCTAAGGTGGCCGGCGTGATCGAGAGCCCGGCGAAAGACGTGCGCGCGCTCGCCGCGGCGCCGTCGCGCAGCCTGGTTCACCGGCGGCGGC
>JBHOQZ010000152.1:0-13408 GCA_042408635.1 Chloroflexota bacterium | reverse complement strand
GCGCAGGTGCTTGACGAGGTTGTTGAGCCAGCCGGGCGGCGCCACCGTGTCGTTGTTGAGCAGGATCAGGTAATCGCCCGTGGCCTCGGCCAGCCCGCGGTTGTTGGCGGCGGCGAAGCCGAGGTTGCGCCCGTTCAGGATCACCCTGACATCCACCCGCTGTTGCTCGGGGGGGCGACTCGAGCCATGCCGCTCGGCTAGGCCGTGGAGGTACTCGGGCGTGCCGTCGGTCGAGGCGTTGTCGACGACGATCAGCTCCCAGTCGGGCCAGTGGGTGTTGCGCAGCACGCTCTCCAGGCAGAGGCGCGTGTACTCCAGGTTGTTGTAGGTGACCACGACCACGCTGGCGCGGGGGTGGGCGCGCACGATCCCTTGCTGGATGCGGTCGACGCGGTCGGCCCAGGTGTTCTGCCGGGCCAGCGCGATCCGCCGCTCGCGCAGGGCCGGGTCGCCCTCGCGCAGCGCGCGGTCGACCTTCTCGATGAAGTCGTCGTGGTCCTCCGCGATGTAGAGGTAGTCACGGTAGGGGAAGAGCTCGGGCATGCGCGGCGCCACCACGGGCTTGCCCTGGCTGATGTACTCGTAGAACTTGACCGGGTCGGTCGCCTCGGTCACCGCGTTGACCTTGAACGGGATGATGCAGACGTCGAAGTGCTCGAGGTACTGCGGCATGAGCGCGTAGGGCTGCTGCCCGAGCAGGCGCACGTTCGGCAGTGCCGCCAGCTCCTCGACATCGACGTCGAAGACTCCGCCGAGCAGGACGAACGTGTAGCTGGGGCGCTCGCGCGCCAGCCGCAGCATCAGGTCGAGGTCGAACCAATCGGCGATCGCGCCGAAGTAGCCCACGACCGGGCCGCGCACATCCGCCAGGAGCGTGTTCGGCTTCGGGTTCTGGAAGTGGGCGAAATCGGCGGCGTTGCGCGCGAGCACGGTGTTGCGGTTGTAGGGCGACCATTTCTCCCAGAGACGCTGCGCCGTCACCACCAGCAGGTCGGCCTCGCGCACAAGCCGCGCCTCCTCGCGCAAAAGCGCCTTGTGCATGCCGGGGAAGGTGTTCCACTCGTCCATGCAGTCGTAGACGATGCGCCAGCCGAAGAGGTCGCGTGCCTCGTAGGCCGCCGGCGCCCAGGTCGCCACCTGGACGAGCGAGACCGCCTCCTCGATGTTGAACTCGAGCCGGAGCTGCTTGAGCGCCGCGACCACGTGCCGGGCGAGGTAGCGGGGCATCTCACCGCCGTAGATGTCGATGAAGAACGGCGTGGCGAGCTGCACCTCCCAGACGTTCTCGCGCAACGGCTCGACGTGGTACCAGCGGTCGAGCGTGTTCGGGAACTTGGTCGGGCTGAAGTAGAAGACGCGGTGGCCCCGCGCCGCGAACTCCGAGGCGATCTGCTGCGGCCGCTGCCAGCGGAACTCCCAGTTGATGATCGCGAAGCAGATGATGTCGTACTTCTCCGCGCGCGGCCCGAGTGCCGGGCGCGCGTCGAGCGCGAACAGCTCGGGCAGGCTGCGCACCCCCGCGCCGGGGGCCGCCGGCGCAGCCTGTCCGTTCGATCCCGGCCGGCCCACCCCGTCGACCGCCCGGGTCGAGGCCGCCAACCGCGAGGCGAGCCGCGCCCGCAGCCGCTGCCGGGTCGCCGGCGCACCGGTGGCCGGTAGTCTTCGCGCCGCTCGACCCTTGATGCGGTAGCGGCGCCCAGTGCCGACGGCAGGGTGTCCGGTCCCGCCGGCCGCGGCCTCGGCCGCTGGTGGAGATGTGGCCGCCGGCGCGGTGCTCGGCGCCGACTCGGCGGCCGGGGCGGCGGTGGCGGGTGGGGCGGCCAGCCGCTGCACCTCGAGCTCGGCGATCCGCGCGTCCTTGCGCGCCAGCTCGTCTTTCAGGATGGCGATCGCCCGCGCCTGCCCCGCGATGGAGAGGTCGCGTTGCTCGACGTCGTACCCGAGCGTGCCGAGGCGTCGCTCGAGCTGCTCGACCGCGCGCTCCCGCTCGGCCAGCCGCTCCCGCAGCTCCGCCAGCTCGCCTTCCCGCTCGGCCAGCCGGGCGTCGCGCTCGGCGAGCTGCCGCTCCAGCTCGGCGATTCGGGCAACGTGCTCGGCGCGCTCGCGCCGCTGCTCGCTCAGGTCGGCCTTGAGGCGGGCGATCCGCTCCTCCTGCTCCGCCTGCGTCTGTTCGAGCCGCGCCACCTCCTCCTTCCAGAAGGCGATGTAGGCGGTGTGCTCGGCCGCGGCGGCGGCCTCGCGGGCCGTCAGCGCCTCGATCCGCGCTGCCTGCTCGCGCAACTGCGCCTCGGCGCTCACGCGCAGGGCCAGGGCGTCGGCCAGCGCCGCCGCGAGCCGGGCCAGCTCCGACGTCGCCGGGTACCCTCTGGGTGCGGCTGCGGCCTCGCCCGGCCCGCTCGCGGGCGAGGTTGATCCGTCGATGGGGGGGTGGTGCGTGGATTCGGCCACGGGTCGCCCTTGCCTCCGCTCTCGTCGCGTCTCGGAAGGTTGCGTGGGTGCAGGCGCGTCGCCCGGCCGGGCGGCGCCGGTGTGAGCTTGGTCCGGTCGATGCCGATCAGCCGCCGCGGAGGCGGCCCGGCACGCCCGATCGGCATCCCTCGCTCCGACCTACGATCATACCAGCCGCTGGCCGTATCTGCCGGGTACCGGCCAACCCGGCGCAGGTCCGGGCGATCGCCGCGCACGACCCGGGCGGGGTGAGGGGAGTTGTCGTATCATTCCGACCTGTCCGTCGAGGGGCTGTTATGCGCGGCGAACGTGGGCCGGCCATCGTGTCGGCCGGCGGCGCGGGGCTCGAAGCCCCGCGCTCAGGCTGCCAAGCCGGCTGAAGCCGGCTCACGTGGGCTCGTCCCAGCCCCCGGAGGGGGCTTCGCACGGAGAGCCCGGGGGTTCACCCCCGGGCGACCGGGCGGACGCGGCGGGATCGTCCCGTCGCGCGGGCTTCAGCCCGCCGGCCGCATCCCCGCCTGAATTCCGCAACCGCCATCACCCCCGAGTGGCGACGACAACCGGACGTCGCTCGTAGCAATCGTGACCCGGCGCGGCGGGTGGACGGCGCCGGATCGAGCGCTGAGGCAGGAGGTATCGGTGCGGCCGGAGGAGTTCGCCGCGCTCGCGCGCGTCGAGGAGCGGCACTGGTTCTACAGCGGCAAGCGCGAGATCGCCCGGCGCTGGCTCGCCCGGCTCGGCGCGCTCGGACATGACCGGCTCGTGGTCGATGTGGGGGCCGGCACTGGCCTCTTCGCCGCCGAACTCCGGCACCGCTGCCGTGTCGTCGCGGTCGATCCCGACCCGACCGCCCTCGCCTTCATCCGCTCGCGCGCCGCGCCGGGCGAGTCGTTGCCGACCGTGGCCGCCTCGGCCGACGCGCTGCCGCTCGCCACGGCCTCGGTCGACGGCCTCACCGCGCTCGACGTGCTCGAGCACCTCGACGACGACCGCGCCGCCATGGGCGAGTTCGTGCGCGTGGTGCGGCCGGGCGGCGGCCTGGTGATCAGCGTGCCGGCCTTTCCCGCCCTCTGGAGCGACTGGGACGTCTCGCTCCACCACCGCCGCCGCTACACGCGCGTGCGTCTGGCGCGCGTGCTCCGGGGGCTGCCGGTCGAGGTGCGGCACTTCGGTTATGTGAATACCTTCGCCTTTGCCCCGATCCTCGCCTATCGGCTGGCGCGCCGGCTCGAGCTCGGCGGCTCGGCGCGCCTGGAGGACGGGGTGCCGGGGGAGCCACTCAACACGCTCCTGCGGCGCCTTTTCGTCGAGCCGGCCATGCTGCCGATCTCCTTCCCGGTCGGCGTTTCCCTGCTCTGCGCCCTGCGCCGCACCGGCGCGCCATGATGGTGTGCCGGCTGGCCTGCGGCGGTGCGCTACTTGAGGCCGGTCGCGGCGATGCCGCGGATGTAGTAGCGCTGGAGCAGGAAGAAGAGGATGAGCACCGGCAGGCTGGCGGCGACCGACGCGGCGAGCAGGCGATCCCAGAAGGTGACGAACTCGGTGATGTAGCGGTTGAGCGCCACCTGCGTGACGGTCAGCTCGCGCGAGCTGACCGCGACGAGCGGCCAGAAGAAGGCGTCCCACTGGCGGATGAACTGGAGCAGGCCGGCGGTGATGAGCGCGGGCTTGATTAGGGGGAGCATGATGCGCCAGAAGATTCCCCACCAGCTCGCGCCGTCGACGCGCGCTGCGTCGACCAGGTCGGCCGGCAGCTCGCGGATGAACTGACGGATCAGGAAGATCGAGAAGGCGTCGGCGATCGCCGGCACGATCAGGGCGAGGTAGGTGTCCTGCCAGTTCAGGTCGCGGATCACCAGGTAGAGCGGGAGCACGATGATCTCGAACGGGACCATGAACGTGAGCAGCACGAGCCCGAACAGAAAGTCGCGCCCGGCGAACTGGAAGCGGGCGAAGCCGAACCCCGCCATCGAGTTGACGAGCAGGCCCAGCGCGACCGTGGCCGTCGACACGAACAGGCTGTTGACCATGAACAGACCGAAGCCGTCCTGCGTGAAGATGTGGATGTAGGCGGCCAGCGTGAACTGCTCGGGCGTGGGCAGGAAGGTCCGCAGGCTCAAGGGGAGCACCGAGGCGAAGATCGCCTGATGCGGCCGCAGTGAGCCGCCGACCGCCCAGAGGAACGGCAGCACGGTAATCAGCGCGAGCAGGATCAGCAGGGCATAGAGCAAGGCCCCGACGACGAGGCGTCCCGGACGCCGCGCGCTGGCGCGCCGTTGCGGTGCCGGTCGGGGGGTGGTCGGCGGTGGGGTGGCGAGGCTGGCGGCGTCGGCCATGGCGACTGCCTCCGGTCCCGGGCGGGCCGCCCGCTGAGCGCCGCGGGCGCCGATCGCACCCGCTAATAGTCGAAGTCGACGCGCAGGACGCGCATCTGGATCGCGACGACGACGAGCGTCATGAGCAGGAGCACCGAGGCGATGGCGGTTGCGTAGCCCATGCGCAGGTAGACGAACGCCGAGCGGTACACCTCGTACATGAGCACCGTCGTCGACTCCGAGGGGCCGCCTTGGGTCATCACATAGACGGGCGCGAACAGGAGAAAGTTGATGGCGGTATCGGCGACCGCCACGAAGACGATCGTGCCCGACAGGAGCGGCAGCGTGATGCGCGCGAACGACTGCCAGGCGTTGGCGCCGTCGATCCGAGCTGCCTCGTAGACATGCTCCGGGATCGCCTGGAGCCCGGCGATGAAGATCACCATCCAGTAGCCGGCGCCCTTCCACGTCACCATGGCGATGATGGCTCCCAGCGCCTGGTTGGCACTCACCAGGAACGGCTGGCGCGGCAGACCCAGCGTCACCAGGAAGGCGTTGATGAGCCCGCTGTCCGGGTGGTAGAGCAGATCCCAGATCACGCTGGCGACCACGAGCGAGAGCACCGCCGGCAGGAAGTAGAGCGAGCGGAAGACGTCGCGTCCGGCCAGCTTCCGGTTGACTAGCAGCGCCAGGCCGAGCGCACAGACGATCTGGAGCGGCGTGACGATCGCATTGAAGACGAGCGTGTTCACCATCGCCCGCCAGAATGTGGGGTCGGCGGCCATCGTGACGTAGTTCTCGATGCCTACGAACCGTTGCTGGCCAGAGATGAGCTGGAAGTCAAAGAAGCTTAGCCGGAGCCCAGCGACGATCGGATAGAGCTTGAAGACGACCAGCCCGAGTAACGCCGGCGCGATAAACAGATAGGGCGGCGCCTGCCGGGCCAGCCAGTGGCGCCAGCGGCGGCGGGGACGCGCTCCGGTCGCGACGTCGATGCGCGCGGTCGGGGTAGCCATCCTAGCATCTCACTCTTCTGCTCGGCCGGCCGACCGAGCCGGAGCAGTGGTGGGGTCTCCCGGGCGCGGTCAGCGGTGGTACTTCTGCAGCTCGCGGTCAATCTTGACCACTGCCGCGTCCAGCTCCGCCTGGGCGTCTCCGCCCTCGATGACGTTGCGGAACGCGGTGCGCAGGATGTCCTCGTACTCGCGATAGGCGGGGGTTGCCGGTCGGCGGACGGCGGTGTTCCTCACCTCGTAGGCGAACAGGCTGAACGGCGGCACCGTGAAGTCGCTGGCGAACCGCTCGAACGTCGAGTTGCGGACGGGCATGTAGTTCATGACCTTGAAGACGGTCTCGGCCAGCTCCTTGCTGGCGTAGGTCTTGGCCAGCCCGGCCGCTTCCTTGGGAGACTTCGTCTTGCGGAACACGCCCACGTGCCAGGCACCCGTCGGGGTCACCGGCTTCTTGAAGTACGGGTGGGGCATGACGCCGAAGTTGACGTCGGGGAAGCGTGTTCGCAGGATGTTGACCCAGGGGGTGTTGGCCAGGTAGAGCGCCGCGCGCTTCGCCCCGAACGCATCCTGCTCGGGCCGCTGCGGGCTGACCCGGTGTTTGGTGAAGAGATCGCCGTAGAACCGCGTCGCCTCGACTGCCGCCGGCGAGTTGAGGATGCCCGCGACGGTCCGGCCGTCCTCTGAGATCGCCTGGGCCCCGTTCGACTGGAGCAGCGGCAGGAGCTGATAGGGGCGGTCGACCTGCTCGATGACGATGCCCCAGACGCTTGTCGACCCGTCGGGCGCGCGCTTGGTCAGCTTCCGGGCCGCCTCGAGCGTTTGTTCCCAGGTCCAGCGGTCCTCCGGGCCGGTCGCCGGTTGGATCCCGGCCTCGTGGAGCATGTCGACGTTGTAGTAGAGCCCCTGGGACGACGAGGACCAGGGCAGGGAGTAGATTTTGCCGCCGACGGTCGCCGTCGCGCGCTCCACCTCGACGACGTCGGCCCAGTCGTTCTTGTCGATGTACTCGTCCAGCGGTAGGAGCGCCTCCTGCGCCACGTAGCTGGCAACCAGCGGGCTGTCGACGTCGAAGACGTCCACGCCGCTGCCCGAGGTGAGCGCGATGGCAACCTTCTGGAAATACTGGTCGAACGGTACCAACTCGAGGTCGACCTTGACGTTGGGGTTGGCCTGCTGGAACACCTCGATCGCCCGCCGCGGGCCCTGATTGCGCGGCTCGGCCCGGTCGACCGAGAGCCATTTGATGGTCACCGGGCCACTGCTCGCGCCCGGCAGCGGCACGCTGCCGCACGCCACGCTCGCCAGCGCGAGCGCGGCCAGGAACACCGACAGGAACACCCGCTTTGTGGCTCGCATCCCCACTCCTCCCTCGCTCCTCCCGGCGGCCCGCCCGCCGGGACCCTCGCTCAACCCGGCGGGCCCAGCACCCCGTGCAGGAGCGCCATGAAGCGCGCGTTGTCCACCTCGAGGCAGACCCGGGCGTTGGGCGGGCCGCCGGCGACCATGTACGGAAAGCGCGTGTCCCAGCCGACGGTTTGCCCGCGAAAGCGTGGGCTTGCCAACTCGACGTCGACGTACATCGGCTCGGCGCGCACGATGCTCGGATCAATCGCCACGCAGACAGCCAGGGGGTCGTGCAGCCAGCAACCGGCCAGGCCGCGGTGCTCCATGGCGTAGCGCACCCAGGGCTCGCTGATCGCGGCAACGTACTCCGCCAGCGGCGTCCCGGCCGCCCGGATGCGCGCCACGTCAGTCGGTGTCAGACAGGTGCGTGTCGTGACGTCGAGCGGCACCAGGGTGAGCGGCGCGCCCGAGTGCAGCACGATGGCGGTTGCCTCGGGATCGTAGCTGGCGTTGAGCTCATTGACCGGCGTGATCGAGCCGGGCACACGCACTGCCCCGCCCATCCAGATGATCTCGCGCACGGCCGCGGCGAGCCGGGGCTCGGCCAGCAGCGCCGTCGCGATGTTCGTGAGCGGCCCGATCGGCACCAGCGTCACCTCGCCCGGCCGCGCCAGGACCGTGTCGACCAGGAACTCGACCGCGCCGCGCCGGTCGGCCGTTCCCGCCGGACGCGGGCGCGGTATTCCGTGCCAGAGCCGTGCTGCCAGCTCACTCGTCTCGCGGGCGTGGATGCCGGCTCGGAGCGGCGCCGGGTCGCTCACCAGCGGCCGAGCCGCGCCGGGGCAGACGGGGACATGCGTGGCGCCGGCGCGCTCGATCAATTCGAGGGCACAGACCGTCGCGTCGTGGACCTCGACGTTGCCGGCCACGGTGGTCAGCCCGAGCAGGTCGAGGGCTGGCGAGCGCAGGGCAAGCGCGATCGCGATCGCGTCGTCGATGTCGGAGCCGGGGATGCCGTTGCCCGGATCGGTGTCGATGATGATCGGTTTGGCGGTCATGCCCGATTGCCCTCTCGTTTGGTCCCGACGCTTCGCCGTGGTCGGCGACCTACCCGCTTCCCCCTCGGCGGCCCGATGGCCGCCCCGCTCGTGCTGCGCCCTGCCCGACGCTCCGTGGCGGCGGTCCGCGGCCCTCACCCCCCGGCATCGGCGACCTCCCCCGGCCCGCGCGGCGCTGCCGCGCAGGAGGCGCGGACGACCAACTGGGTGGGGAGGAGCTCGCGCCGCGCCGCCAGTGACCGATCAGCGATCCGTTCGATCAGCAGCCGGACGGCGGCCTGTCCGATCGCCAGCCGTGGCTGGGCGATGGTGCTCAGCGGCGGCAGCGTGTAGGCGGCCAGCTCGATGTCGTCGAACCCGACGACAGCCAGGTCGGTCGGGACGTGCCGTCCGCACTCGGCCGCAGCCCGCAGCGCCCCGATCGCCATCAGGTCATTGCCGGCGAAGATTGCGGTTGGCGGCGTCGGTAGCCCCAGGAGGGCGTGGGTGGCGAGGCGCCCCGACTCCGGGTGGAAGTCGCCCACCTGGGTGAGCGCGGAGTCGATGGGCAGGTCCGCCTCCGCCAGCGCAGCGCGATAACCCTCGACGCGGAGGGCGCTCGGCGTCACGGTCGAGGGACCCGCGATGCAGCCGATGCGGCGGTGCCCCAACCCGAGCAGGTGGCGGGTGGCAAGGTAGCCACCACCCCGGTTATCGGTCAGCACGGCATCGATTTCGAGTCCGGGCAGGTCACGATCGACGACCACCGCCGGCACGCCCCGCTTCACCAGATGGACCAGCGACTCGGCACGATCACCGGCGTTAACGAAAATGATGCCGTCGACGCGCTTCTGAGTGAACAGGTCGACGTAGTAGCGCTCCCGGGCGCAGTTGCCCTCGGTGTTGCCGAGGATGACGCTGAGGCCGATCTGGAAGGCGGCGTTCTCGATCGCGCGCGCAATCCCGGCGAAGAACGGGTTGGCGCTGTCGGGAAGTATCAGCCCGAGCGTGTGGGTCTGGCCGCGCCGCAGGGAGCGCGCCAGTCCGTTCGGGCGATAATCCAGCTCGACCATGGCCTGCTGCACCCGGGCCCGCACGGCCGCGGAGACGGTGCGCGTGTTGTTCACCACGTGCGAGACGGTCGTCGCGGAGACGCCCGCTCGCTCGGCCACCTGGTAGATGCTCGACACCCCGGCCACACTCCGACGCCCAGCGGGTACGCAACCGATCGCGCAACCGATTGCGGCTACGCTAGCAGAGCAGCTGTCGGCCTGTCAACTGCCCTTTGAGCCAAGCGGTGGGCACGCCTCACAGAACGAGCCCGGGGGGCAGCAGGCGCCGCGCCAGCACCCCCTTAGAGCACGAAGGTGAGGGCGCCGGCCGCGATCAGGGCGAGCGCCCAGATCCGGTCGAGATTGAACCAGGCCCGGCGCAGGATCGCCAGCCCGATCTTCTCATAGACCACGAGCGCGATCGCGCCCATCACCGTGAACAGGGCAAGTGTGTGCACCGTCACGATCACCAGGTCGGTCGCCAGCGTGGCCGCAGCGGAGCCGGCGGCCAGCCCGACCGGGGTGGCGTGGTGACCGTGCCCGCCTGCCATGGCGGGCGGTGCCCCATCGAGCGTCAGGTGCGTGAGCACGGGCACCAGCATCAGCCCCGCGCCGTGCGCCGAGGCCATGAGGAACGACCAGGCGACGAGATCGCGTCCGCTCACGCGCAGCCCCACCCAGCGCGGGTGCGACAGCGGTACCAGCAGCTTGTACAGGCCGAACAGGATCAGGGCGACGGCGCCGCCGATCCGCAACACCTCCGGCGCCACGACGCTGTGGAGGAGGCCGACCAGGACGACGACCAGCGCGATCGAGGCCGCGTGCCCGAGCGCGATCGGCCCGAACGCGCGCAGCACGGCCGCCCGGCTGCGCTCCTGCAGGCCCAGCGCCACGGCAAAGAGCCAGCCCATCCCCGGGTTGAGCCCGTGGTAGGCCCCTAGCAGAACCACCGTCAGCCAGGGCACATACTCGTTCATGCCACATCAACTCTCCGGCGCGGGCGCCCCAATCCAGGGGGGACGGCCCCCCAACCCCCCACTGCTGGGGGAGTCGTTGCCCGCCCCAATCCTGGGGGAACGCCCTTCGCGCCCCGTTCGGGGCGCGGGGGATACCTCCGGGTTCGAGGGTGGGGCCACCTCAGTCCGTGTTGGCCTGCAGCGCGGGCTCCCTCGCCCAGCCTGGCGGATGGTCGGGGGAGCCTGCACCGCCCACCAGGGCCGCCACCGTCACCCCCAGGATTGGGGGTGGGGACTGTCAGCCGCCCCAGCAATGGGGGACGGAGGGGGACCTAGTTCGGGTAGCAGAACGAGTCGGACGAGGAGTCGCCGCCCTGTAGGCGGATCTGGTGCGGGCGCTCGGTGCCGAAGTCGACGAAGAAGGCCGGGTCGAGTGTCATGCCCCCCTCGGGCGCGGCGTCGATCTTGGCCGCCCAGCCGCGCAGCCCCGCCGGGTAGAACTGGTCGTCCCAGGAGCGGTAGAGCGAGTTGGTGACGTAGACGCGCCGGCCGTCGCGGCTCACCTCCACCATCTGCGGCCCGCCGCTGAGCGCGAGGTCCGGGCGGCTCGGGTGTGCCGTCCGGCGAACGATGCCGCCGAGGTGGACCGAACCGGTCAGCTTGGGGTTGTGCGGGTCGCTGACGTCGTACTGGCGGAACTCGCCCGTGCCCCAGCAGGAGACGTAGAGGAAGCGGTCGTCGAGGCTGAGGTTGATGTCGGTGACGAGCGGCGGCACCGCGCCGAACCCCTGGAGGAGCGGGGGTAGCGCCTCGGCCGGGGCCGGCTCGGCCGGGATCTCGATCACCTTGCGGATCGCCCAGGTGTTGCCGTCGCGGTACCAGAGCCAGACCGAGGCCGAGAGGTCCTTCAGGCTGGTGACGACGCCGACGAAGCCGTAGGTGTTCATCGGGTTGTGCGAGGGGCGCAGCTCAAGCACCATCTGCTGCTCCGCGCCGAGGTCGAGCGCCTGGAGGTGGCGGCGGTGGCGCAGGTCCCAGATATGGATCTGGTGCCCGTACTTGCCGCCGAGCAGCAGCTCGGGGTTGACGCCGGCCTCGACCATGTTCGGCGTGCCCCACTCGCTGGTGATCATCGTGTCGTGGCCCAGGTGCCACCAGAAGTCGTAGGCGAGGAACTGCGGCCCCCGATCCGCCTCCCACTGGCCCTTCGGCGTAAAGTCGGTGTGGTCAAGCAGGAAGACCCCGCCCGGCCCACCTCCGTCGGGCGTCCCCAGCGCCCCGATGTAGATCGCATCCGGGCCGCAGTGGACAGTGTGGGGGCGGCTGTAGCCGGTCTTGCGGTGCAGCTCGTCGGGCTCGATCGTCTTGATCAGCCGCGGCTGGCGCGGGTCCGGCTTCGTGTCGAGGATGTAGAGGCGGGAGGAGCGCAGGCCGGGCACGATCAGGTAGCGGCGCTCGACGTGGGCGTGGGGCATGTTCGGGCAGAGCGCCGAGCTACAGGCGTTCCAGCCGAAGTGGTGCAACTCGTCGCCCACATTCGGGAGCTCGACCCGCCCGACGAGCTGCCCGTAGCCGGGCGACTGCGGGTTGACGTCGAGCACGCCCAGCGCGTCGGGCCGGCTCGCGCCGTCTTCGCTCAGGATCACCACGTAGGCGAGCTCCTCAGGAGGCGCCTTCATCGCCATCTTCGCGGACGGGTAGAAGGTCGGATCGGGTGTCCAGGTTGCCATCGGTCGGGTCCTCCATCTCCGCTCCGAGCCGGCCACGTGGCCGGCCCGGTCCACACCACCACCGCTCCCCCATTGTGGCAGCGCCGATCCGGGTTGCCTGGATCGGCGAGGGGCGCGGATCGGACGCCCCCGTGCTCCCACCCGACCAGGCCGGTGACGCCGTCCGCGGGAGGGCACACAGGCGGTCCGTCGCGCTTATTCTCTGCCACTTCTCGAGTTGCCGCCAGCCCGGCGGCTGTGGATTGCGGAACGCGGGTCGCGTTCAGCACACGCGCACGCCGCCGCGACCCGGCCCGGTGCGCTCGGGCCGCCTCGGCGGGTCGCGCGCGGGGCCGGTACCTCAATTCCCCGAGCCTGGGACGCGATGGTCCCCGAGGGCGCTGTTTAAGGGCACAGGCTGGGCCGTCTCCTGCCTACGCCTCAATCGTGCGAGGCGCCGGTCCCGGGCGCCTCCAGGAGCCGCGCCTGGTCCCCGTGCCGCGCGCCGTTACCTGGCGGGGCGACGCCGGGCGGGCCCTCTAGCTCCTCCAGCAACCGGCGCAGCCGCGCCGCCACGTCCTGCTCCGCGCCGACCGCCGGCGCCGTCTGCCCCGCCTCGATCCGCTCGCGCACAATGTAGTGGGGGCGGCGCTTCACCTCGTCGTAGATCCGCCCCAGGTACTCACCCAGCACGCCAATCATGATGAGCTGGACGCCGCCGACGAAGAGGATGGCGACGGTGGGCGTGGTGAAGCCAAGCACGACGTTGATCTGGAGGAGGCGCAGCACGACCAGCACTGCCGCGTAGAGGAAGCAGAACGCGCTGACGACCAGCCCGAGCAGCCAGCTCAGGCGTAGGGGCTTGTAGCTGAACGAGAAGATGGCGTCGGAGGCGTAGCGCAGCAGCCGCCGGAACGTCTGCTTGGGCTCGCCGGCGGCGCGCGCCTCGCGGTCGTAGAGCACCTCGGTCTGGGCGAAGCCGATCCAGCTCCGCAGCCCCGGCAGGAAGCGGTTGCGCTCCTGGAGCCGCAGCAGCTCGTCGGTGGCGCGGCGGCTGAGCAGCCCGAAGATGCCGGTGTCGGAGTCGATCGGGAAGTCGCTGAGGCGACCGAAGACCCGGTGGAAGAGGCGGAGCATCACCCCGCGCAGGCCGGGATCCTGCCGCGAGCGCCGGCGCGCCAGCACCTTGTCGTAGCCCCGGTGCCAGGCCGCCACCAGCTCCGGGATCAGCTCGGGCGGGTCCTGGAGGTCGCCGTCCATGAGGACGACCGCCTCCCCGCGCGCTGCCTCGATGCCAGCCATCACGGCGGGTTGATGGCCGAAGTTGCGTGAGAGGTCGAGCACGACCAGGCGCGGGTCCTCCGCCACCAACGCCCGTAGCAGCGCGAGCGTGCCGTCGCGGCTGCCATCGTTGACGAAGACGATCTCGTAGCTGGCGACCGGCGTGCGGGCGAGCGCAGCGGTGAGCCGCTGGTAGAGCAGCGGCAGCACCGCCTCCTCGTCGTGTAGGGGGATGACGACCGAGAGTGTCGGC
>JBHOQZ010000149.1:0-1419 GCA_042408635.1 Chloroflexota bacterium | reverse complement strand
GCCGCGCCGCCGGCATCCACCTGGTTCTGGCCACGCAGCGGGCCAGCCGCGACGTGGTGACGGGCGTCATCAAGTCCAACCTCGCCGGCCGCGTCTGTCTGCGGGTGGCGGAGGCGATCGAGTCGCGACTGGTGCTGGGCGCGGCCGGGGCCGAGGACCTCACCGGCCACGGCGACCTGCTGTGGTCCGAGGGCAGCGAGCCCGTGCGCCTTCAGGCGCCGCTGCTCGATGAAGAGTCGCGCCGCCGGTTCTTTCCGCCGGCGCGCGCGGCGGGAGGGCGTTGATGGCGCGCACGCTGGTGATGGGCATTCTGAACGTCTCGCCGGACTCGTGTTCCGACGGCGGGCGTTTCGCCACGCCGGACGAGGCGGTGGAAGAGGCGCGGCGGCTGATTGCCGAGGGTGCTGACATCGTTGACGTCGGCGGCGAGAGCACGCGGCCGGGCGCGCACCCGGTGCCGGAGGACGTCGAGCTGGAGCGCGTGCTGCCGGTGGTGGAGCTCGTGGCGCTGGACCCGCGCGTGCGCGTGTCGATCGATACGATGAAGCCGCGCGTGGCCGCGGCCTGTCTGGAAGCGGGCGCGACGCTCATCAACGACGTCAGCGGCCTGGCCGATCCGGAGATGGCGCGCGTGGCCGCGGCCGCCGGGGCGGGCGTCGTCATCATGCACATGCGCGGCACGCCGCAGACGATGCGGCAGCACGCCGTCTACCGGGACGTGATGCGCGAGGTGATCGAGGAGCTGCGGCCGCGCGTAGAGCGGGCGCGCGGGGCGGGAGTCCGCGAAATTTACGTTGACCCGGGCATCGGCTTCGCCAAGACGCCGGCGCAGAGTTTCGAACTGCTGCGGCGGCTGGGCGAGCTGCGCGATCTGGGCTGTCCGATCCTGATCGGGCCCTCGCGCAAATCGTTCCTCGGCGTGCTGCCGGGAATGGAGGACATCAGCGAACGGCTGGAGGGCACGATCGCGGCGGCGGTGATTGGCGCGATGAACGGGGCGTCGATCGTGCGCGTCCACGATGTGCGCCCGGTGAGGAAGGCGCTCAGCGTGGCGGACGCGGTGCGGGGCGAGATATGGACAAGGTGATTGTGAGCGGCGCGCGGCTGGCGGCGCGGATTGGGGTTAGCGAACAGGAGCGCGCCGCCGCGCAGGAGCTGGTGGTGGACGTCGAGCTGGAGACGGACACCCGCGAAGCGGCGCGCACCGACGACGTGCGCAACGCCATCGATTACGCGGCCGTGCATGCGCTGCTGGCCGCGACGGCGGCGGCGCGGCCGCGCGCGCTGGTGGAGACGCTGGCCGCCGATCTGGCCGGGGCCGTGCTCGAGCGCTTCCCGGCGCGGGGCGTGCGCGTGCTGGTGATCAGCATCACATACATCTTCGCCAACACCGCGACCGACATGCTCTATCGCGTGCTC
>JBHOQZ010000148.1:0-4580 GCA_042408635.1 Chloroflexota bacterium | reverse complement strand
CCGATGCGTCGCCGGTGGTCGGGCTCCCCCGGCGACGCGCTGGCGGCGAGCTAACCGTGGCCGTGGCCGAGCGCGCGCTCACGCTCGACCCCGCCGACCACTACGCCATCTCGCCCACGTTCGTCCTGCGCCACATCTTCGACCCCCTGATCGACGTCACCAACGACAACCGCTTCATCCCGGCGCTGGCCGAATCGTGGGAGGCAGTCAACAGCACGACCTGGCGCTTCGCGCTGCGCCGCGACGTGAAGTTCCACGACGGCACCCCCTTCAACGCCGACAGCGTCGTCGCCACCCTCACACGCGTGCGCGACAACACGAAGCTGATCAAGTCGTACATCTTCCAGGAGATCGACCGCATCGACAAGGACGGCGACTACGCCGTCACCGTCGTGACGAAGCGGCCGTTCGGCTCGCTGCCCTCCCACCTGACCATGCTCGGCATGCTGCCGCCGAACATGGGCTCCAATGACGAGGAGTTCTTCGCCCGCCCGGTCGGCACCGGCCCGTTCACCTTCTCGGAGTGGACGCGTGGCGAGCAGGTGGTCCTCAAGGCGAACCCGGACTACTGGCAGCGCGGCATCCCCAGGGTCGACAAGGTGACGTTTCGCTTCATCCCCGAGCTCTCGACCCGCGCCTCGGGTCTGCGGGCGGGAGAGTTCGACATCATCGACCGCGTCACGCCGGACCTCGTCCAGACGCTGCGCGACACCTCGGGTGTGAAGACCTACGACGTCGTCTCGATCGAGGCGCAGCAGTGGATCTTCCAGCTCCAGAAGGATCCGGTGCGCGATGTCCGGCTGCGCAAGGCGATCTCGCTGGGCATCGACCGCGACGCGATCGTCAAGGAGCTCTTGCTCGGCTACGGCCGCACCGCCGTCTGCCCGATTCCACCGGGCCTGATCGGCTTCGTCGACCTCGGCGCCAAGCCCTACGATCCCGACCGCGCCAAGGCGCTCATCAAGGAGGCGGGGTACGAGGGGGTCTCGATCGACTTCGTCCTAATGAAGGATGTCTATCCGAAGCAGCTCGAGATCGCCCAGGCGGTCGCCTCGATGCTGGACGAGGTCGGCATCAAGCTAACGATCCGCAACCTCGAGATCGCGGCCGCGCGCGAGCAGCGCACCGCCGGCACCTACGACATGTTCTACTCGGGCTGGGCACACATGCCGCACGACCCCGACTGGTACTTCGGCCAGTGGTTCACCAAGAGCGGCGCCGAGAAACTCAACCGCTACGACAACCCGGAGGTCGAGCGGCTGATCGCCGAGGCGCGCGTGCCGGACCCGGCCCAGCGCCAGCAGAAGTACGAGCAGCTCCAGCGCATCCTTTGGTACGACGAGGAGCCGACGATCTGGCCGTTCTACAGCGTCGGCATCTTCGGCACGCGCGACCGCGTCCAGAACTTCGAGGCGCGCTCCGACTACTACATCCTCGTCGGCGACGTCAGCGTGACCTGAGCCGCACCTGATCTGCACCCACCCGGTCGCTCCGGCCGGCCGGGCGGGCCACCACCGGTATCGGGAGGCACTGGATGGGTCGCTACCTGACGCGGCGGCTGCTGCACTCGCTGCTGACGCTGCTGGGTGTGTCGGTGCTCGTCTTCGCCATCCTGCGCGTCCTGCCGGGCGACCCGGCGCGCATGCTGCTGCCCGACGGCGCCCCGCAGTCGGCCGTCGACGAGCTGAACCGGCAGCTCGGGCTGAAGGAGCCGCTGCCGGTGCAGTACTGGCTGTTTCTGGTCAGCGTGGCGCGCGGCGACTTCGGCAGCTCGTTCCAGTACAAGGCGCCGGCGCTGCGCGTCTTCCTCGAGCGCGTGCCGGCCACGCTCGCGCTCACGGCGGCGGCGATGCTGCTCACGGTCGTGGGGGGTCTCGCGATCGGCATCCTTGCCGCCGTCCGGCACGGCGGGCCCGCCGACTACGCAGGCACGGTGCTGGCGGTGCTCGGCCAGTCGCTGCCGAACTTTTGGCTCGGCATCATGCTCGTGCTGCTGTTCAGCGTGACGCTGCGCTGGCTGCCCAGCTCGGGGTTCCAGGGCTGGCAGCACCTCGTCCTGCCGGCGATCACGCTCGCCGCCTACCCGACCGCGCTGGTCGCCCGGCTGACGCGCTCGAGCATGCTCGACGTGCTCAACCAGGATTACGTGCGCACGGCGCGCTCGAAGGGGCTGCCAGAGCGGGTCGTGGTGCTGCGCCACGCCCTGAAGAACGCGGCCATCCCGGTGGTGACACTGATCGGCCTGCAGATCGGGGCGCTGCTGAGCGGCGCAGTGATCACCGAGTCGGTCTTCGCCTGGCCGGGCGTGGGCAAGCTGGTGGTCGACGCCATCTTCTTCCGCGACTTCCCGGTCGTGCAGACGGTGTTGATCTTCTCGGCGACCGTCTTCGTGGCGATCAACCTGCTGGCGGATGTGCTCTACACGCTCGCCGATCCACGCATCCGCTACGGGTAGGCGAGGGATGGCGCAGAGCGCGGCTGCCGCGCCGCTCACCGGCTCGCGGCCGGCGGCGCGCCGGGAATGGCTCAACCCCGGCCGACTTTGGCGGCGCTCGCCGCTCGTTGTTGTCGGCGGGCTCTTGCTGCTGGCCGTCGTTCTGGCCTGCGTCGCCGCGCCGCTCCTCACACCCGACGACCCCGTCAAGACATCGTTCAGCCAGCGTGTCCGGCCGCCGCTCCTGTTCGGCGGGCAAGTCGCCCACCCGCTCGGCACCGACAACCTCGGCCGCGACATCCTCGCCCGCATCCTCTACGGCGGCCGGACGTCGCTCCTGCTCGCGGCCGCCGCCGTGGTGCTGGCCGCGGTGATGGGTGTGCTGCTCGGCCTGGTGACCGGCTTCCTCGGCGGCCGGCTCGACGACCTGCTGATGCGCCTGGCCGACATCCAGCTCGCCTTCCCCGTGATCATGCTCGCCATCGCGATCATCGCGGTGGTCGGCACGAGCCCGGCGGCCCTTGTCGGCGTCCTGGCGCTCAGCGGCTGGGTCATCTACGCCCGGACGGTGCGCGCCAGCGTGCTAACGCTGCGCGACCGCGACTTCGTCGAGGCGGCGCGGGCGCTCGGTGCATCGACGCCCCGGCTGATCTTCCGCCACGTCCTGCCCAACTCGCTCTCGCCGATCCTGGTGCTCAGCAGCGCCCAGTTCGCCACCATGGTGCTGCTTGAAGGGGGTCTCAGCTTCCTCGGCCTGGGGGTGCAGCTCCCGCAGCCCTCCTGGGGTAACATGCTCGCCGAGGGGCGCGACTACCTGAGCAACGCCTGGTGGCTCGCCACCGTGCCGGGGCTGATGATCTCGCTCGTCGTGCTGGGCGCCAATCTCCTTGGCGACGGCTTGCGCGACCTCCTCGACCCGCGCCTGCACGAACGCTGATCCGGGCTGGAGGTGCTCTGTGGCAAGGCTACTGCGGTGGGGCGTGCTGGGGGCAGCGAACATCGCCCGGCGGCGCGTGATCCCCGCCATCCAGGGCTCGGCAAACGGGCGCGTCGTCGCCATCGCCAGCCGCGATCCCGAGAAGGGGCGGCTGATCGCGGCCGAGACCGGGATCGAGCGCGTCCATCACGGCTACGAGGCGCTCCTGGCCGACCCGGAAGTCGATGCCGTCTACAACCCGCTGCCGAACGCGCTGCATGCTGAGTGGACGATCCGCGCCGCCGAGGCGGGCAAGCCGGTGCTTTGCGAGAAGCCGCTGGCTGTGGACGCCGCCGAGGCCGAGCGCATGGTTGCCGCCTGCCGGCGCCACGCGGTGCCCCTGATGGAGGCGTTCATGTACCGCTTCCACCCGCAGAACGTCCACGTACGCACGTTGCTGGCCGATGGCGCGATCGGCGAAGTCGGCGCCGTGCGCGCGGGCTTCGGCTTTCGCATGGACCCGCTCAACCCGGCCAACGTCCGCCTCCAGGCCGATCTAGCGGGTGGCGCCCTGATGGACGTCGGCTCCTACGCGGTCAACGCCGCGCGCACGATCCTCGGCGCGGAGCCGATCACGGCCACGGGCTGGCACACGGTCGACCCGCGCTTCGGCGTGGACGTGGCGACAGCCGGCGTGCTCGCCTTTCCCGGTGGGCGGTTCGCGACCGTCGACTGCTCCTTCGTTGCGGGCTACAGCGGCTGGTACATGGTGCTGGGTACGCAGGGCACGATCGAGGTGCCGCGCGCCTACACGCCGCAGCTCGACGAGACGGTGGTGATCCACACTGACGCCGCCAACCGCCGGCACGAGTTCCGCTTCGCCGGCGTCGACCAATACCGCCTGATGGCCGAGGCGTTCGCCGAGGCGGTCTTGACCGGCGTGCCGGTGCCATACCCGCCCGAGGAGGCGGTGGCGAACATGCGCGCGATCGACGCGCTCGCCCGCTCCGCCCGCCACGACGGCCGGACCGAGCCCGTCGGCTGAGCACCCCTCACACCACCGTGCCGGGGGGGCAGCGCACCCGACGCGCCGCCTGCCCGGTCGTGGCGCGCTACCGGCGCTCGCCGGCGGCACCCGCGCCGGCACTCTCCCCGCCCGGCACGGGCGCGGTGGGCAGGCGGACGACGAAGCGCGTGCCTCCGTCCGTCGGGAACTCGACGCTGATGCGG
>JBHOQZ010000336.1:0-2436 GCA_042408635.1 Chloroflexota bacterium | reverse complement strand
GCAGGGCGAGCACGAGTACCCGGTGCCGCCGCTGCCGGTGCCCCGGATCGTCCTGGCCGCGCGGCGCTTCCCACTCGACCGCGATGGCACAGCCGGGGTGGCCGTGGGTGCCGCCATCGAGTCCGATCCCGACCGGCTGCTGGCCGACTATCCGTCGGTCGCGCTCTTCCGCGACCGGGCGGCGGCGGTGCGGCCCGACTTCGCGGTGACCGAGGCGAACGCGGGGGCGGTCGCCGAGATCTGCGCCCGGCTCGACGGGCTGCCGCTCGCCATCGAGCTGGCGGCGGCGCGCACCAAGCTGCTGCCCGTGCCGGCGCTGCTGGCGCGGCTGAGCGCGCCGCTCCAGCTCCTCACGAGCGGCGCGCGCGACCTGCCCGAGCGGCAGCGGACGCTGCGCGCGGTGATCGCCTGGAGCTACGATCTGCTCGAGCCGGGCGAGCGGCAGCTCTTCGACCGGCTGGCGGTCTTCGCCGGCGGCTGCACCCTCGAGGCGGCCGAGGTGGTCGCCAACGCCGCCGGCGATCTCGAGGTCGACATCTTCGACGGCCTCGCCTCCCTGGTCGAGAAGAGCCTGCTGCGCCAGGAGGAGACGGAGGAGGGGGAGCCGCGCTTCGGGCTGCTCGAGACACTGCGCGAGTTCGCCGCTGAGCGGCTGGCCGAGCGCGGGGAGCGCGAGGTGCTGCGCGAGCGCCACGCCGAGTACTACAAGGAGATGGCGGTCGAGGCGGAGACGAAGTTCCGCACCGGCGAGTGGGCGGCGCGCGTCAAGCGGCTCGAGCTGGAGCACGACAACATGCGCGCCGCGCTGGCGACGGCGGTCGAGCACCGCCTCAGCGACACCGGCCTGCTGCTGGGGGCCTCGCTCTGGCCGTTCTGGCTCGGCCGCGCCTACCAGCGCGAGGGCCGCCGCTGGCTCGACGCCGTGCTCGGTCCCGCCATGCCGCCCCCGAGCGAGCCGAAGCTGCGCGGCCGGGCGCTCAACGGCGCTGGCGCCCTCGCCCGCCAGCACGGCGACTACGACCAGGCCGTGCGCTACCTGGAGGAGGCACTCGAGGTGCTGCGCCGCGATGGCGACGACCACCTGATCGCGGGAGCTCTGAACAACCTTGGCGCCATCCACGGCTTGCGCGGCGACCACGCCGAGGCGGCCGCCTGCTTCGAGGCGTCGCTCGCGCACGCCCGCGCCGCCGGGCGCCTGGCCGACGAGGCGACCGCCCTGAACAGCCTCGGCGTGATCGCCATCCACCAAGGCGAGCACGAGCGGGCCACCGACTACTTCACCCAGGCGCTCGCCCTCCGCGAGCGCCTGGGGGAGGAGCGTGGACGCGCCATCGTCCTGCTCAACCTCGGCGATGTCGCCCTCCACCGGGGCCGCTACGACCACGCGCGCGTCTGGTTCGAACAGAGCCTGGAGCTGCGCCGCGCGCTCGGCGATCGGGGTGGCGCCGCAAACGCGTTGAAGATGCTGGGCGACATCGAGCTGCTGACGGGCGCGATCGAGCCGGCGGCGGCGCTCTACGCCGAGAGCCTGGCGATCCGGCGCGACCTGGGCGACAAGGTCGGCATCGCGCACGTCTACCTCGGCCTCGGCAGCGTGGCGCTCGGCCGGGGTGAGCCCGAGGCGGCCGCCGACCTGGATCGCCAGGCGCTGGCGCTCCTGGGCGAGACGGGAGACCGGCGGTTCCTCGCCCAGGCTTTCGAGAACCTGGCGCGGGCGCTGCGCGCGCTGGGCGAGGCGGAGCGTGCTGCGACGCTGCTCGGCGTGGCGCGGGGGCTGCGCGAGAGCCTCCACTTCGTCCGCGCCGCGGGTGAGCAGGACTGGTTCGACGCCGACCTGGCGGCGCTGGGCGCGGCCGCGCTGGCAGCGCACCTGGCGGCCGGACGGGGAATGCCGCTCGACCGGGCGCTCGCCTACGCCGCCGAACAGGCGGCGCCCGTTGGCTGATCGACCGGATGCAGACAGGACCGAACTGCCGGGCGGGCCGGTGCTGGTGGAGTCGCTGGTGCGAACCGGCAGCGGTCGGCTCACGCGGGATATTTCAGTGCGACGTACGATGTTTCAACGTGATGTACAGCCCCTCGCATGCTATACTCGCTCCCGCCCCCGGTTACGATCCCGCGCTGCCGGCGCCGCGAGGCTGGGTGGCTGCCGGTGCGGGCGTAGCTGACAACTCCTGGCCAGCCACGGCTCAACGTGTGAGCGTCGTAGAGGGAGGCAACGACGATGACGGCATCCTCGCGCCAGCGGGGCGATGCGCCGCGCCCGCGGCGATCCGAACAGCTCTGGTCCCATCTGCTGGCGCTGGCCCTCGCGGTCGGCCTGGTCCTGCTCGGGCTGCTGCCCGGCGTGGCGCTGCCGCCGACGGGCGAGCCCAGCAGCGCGCCCAGGGTCGCCCCCGCCCTGCCGGCGCCGCCCGAGACCGGCCACCGCGCGGC
>JBHOQZ010000144.1:0-1741 GCA_042408635.1 Chloroflexota bacterium | reverse complement strand
GGCAGATCGCCCACCCACCAGATCACCGTCGGCAACTGCCGCACGAGCAGCGGGATGACGATCCCGGGCACCCGCCGCAGGGCGGGCCCGTGGGCGCGGATCGTAATCCGCTCCTGGCAGGCCTGGTAGCGCCCGCCGAGGTCGATGCGGGTGAGCATCTCGATGCGGGCGTCGAGCGGCGCCGTCCGGTCCTCGGGCACCGGGCGCACGACGAGGGCGCGCGCCGGGTGGAGCGTCGCGAGCGACGCCAGCGTCTCGTGGACGTGCGCCTCGTGCTCCGGTGCCGCCAGGTAGACGACGAGGTTGAGCACGCTCGCGCGCATCGTCGTCACGCCGCGGTCGGCGGCGTCGCGGCTCACCCCGTCCCACAGCCGCGCCAGCTCCCGCTCGATCTGGAAGGCGTCGACCCCGGTCGCCTCGGCGCTGCGGGCGATCAGCGTCCCCGCGCCGCCATCTACCCCTGCCATGCTCCACCTCCCCGTCGCGACCCCGATCGAGGGCGTCACGCGGCGCTCGCGGCGCACCATCGAATCGGCCCCGCCCGCTCCGGCCGCTCAGAGCTTGATCCACTCGCGCCCGTCGCGGTGGAGCAGGTCGTCAGCGGCCGCCGGCCCCCACGTTCCCGCCTCGTAGTTGGGGAAGTCGAACGGCTCGGCCGCCTGCTTTCCCTCGAGGAGCGGGGTCACCAGCGCCCACTGCACCTCGACCTCATCACGCCGCGTGAAGAGCGTCGAGTCACCGAGCAGGCAGTCGAGGATCAGCCGCTCGTACGCCTCCGGCGCCGCTGAGGCGAACGCCGTGCCGTAGAGAAAGTCCATGTGGACCGGGCGGATCGCGGCGGCCGGGCCGGGCGACTTGGCGCTGAAGGTCAGCGAGATCCCCTCGTCCGGCTGGATACGCAGCGCCAGCACGTTGGGCGTGGCGGGCTGATCGGTTACCTGCGCGAACAGCGCGTGCGGCGCGCGCTTAAACTGGATCGCAATCTCGCTTACGCGCCGGGGCAGCCGTTTGCCGGTGCGCAGGTAGAACGGCACCCCCGCCCAGCGCCAGTTGTCGATCGCGAGCTTGAGCGCGACGTAGGTCTCGGTCTGCGACTGCGGGTCAACTCCCGGCTCCTCGCGGTAGCCGGGCACGGGCTGGCCGCCGATGGCGCCAGGACCGTACTGGCCGAAGGCGGCCACCCGGAGCGCATCGTCGGCGCGGATCGGCTCGATCGCGCGCAGCACCTTCACCTTCTCGTCGCGCACTGCGTCGGCCTCGAAGTCGACCGGTGGCTCCATGGCTGTGAGCGCCAGGAGCTGGAGGAGGTGGTTCTCGATCATGTCGCGGGTCGCGCCGGTTTCCTCGTAGTAGGTCGCGCGGCCCTCGATGCCAACCGTCTCGGCAACCGTGATCTGGACCTGCTCGACGTAGTTGCGGCTCCAGATCGGCTCGAAGATGCCGTTGGCGAAGCGGAAGACCAGGATGTTCTGGACCGTCTCCTTGCCGAGGTAGTGGTCGATGCGGAAAACCTGCTCCTCGCCGAAGACCTCGTCGACCAGCGCGTTGAGCGAGCGCGCCGAGGCGAGATCGTGGCCGAAGGGCTTTTCAATGATGATGCGGGTCCAGCCGTGGGCATAGCTGGGGCGGTGCGCCAGCCCGGCCACGCCCAGGCGCTCGATGATCCCCTCGTAGAGCAGCGGCGGCAGCGCCAGGTAGAAGACGCGGTTGCCGCCGGTGCCGCACTCGGCGTCGATCCGAT
>JBHOQZ010000138.1:0-2432 GCA_042408635.1 Chloroflexota bacterium | reverse complement strand
CCCTGGGAGCAGACACGGCTCTACCTCGAGCGCTCGCCGATCACCTACGTGAAGAACATGGTCACACCGCTCCTCATCCTGCACAGCGACAACGATCTGCGCTGCCCGATCGAGCAGGCGGAGCAGCTCTTCACCAGCCTCAAATGGCTGGGCCGCGAGGTGGAGTTCGTCCGCTTCCCCGGCCAGGACCACAACCTCTCGCGCAGCGGCCTGCCGTCGCTGCGCGTCGAGCGGCTGCGGCGCATCGCCGACTGGCTGGAGCGCTACCTCCAGCCGGCCGCGCCCGCGTCCCGGGTCGAGGCGGGCGTGGCCGAGTAGCGCGGGCGCGGCACCATCCGCCGGGCCCCGGCCTCAAACCCGCGTTTGACCCATCCGGGCGCCCGTGCTATCCATGGAGAGAGTCGGGCGTGAAGCGCCCGCTGAGGGAACGGCGGGTTGGGAGCCTATCTCGTCTCGCGGCTGCTGCACAGCGCGCTGGTCGTCCTCGGCGTATCGGTCGTGGTCTTTGGCTTGACCTACCTGGGCGGCGACCCGGCCGCCACGATCGCGCCGATCAGCGCCAGCCAGGAGGACATCGAGCGCATCCGGCGCGACCTCGGCTTCGACCAGCCGCTGCCGGTGCAATACCTGCGCTTCCTGGCCGGGGCGATCCGGGGCGACTTCGGCACCTCGCTGCGCCATAACCAGCCGGCGCTGCCGCTGGTCCTCGAACGCCTCCCGGCCACGCTCGAGCTCACGGGCGCCGCGCTCCTGCTCAGTGCGCTGATCGCGGTGCCGCTGGGGATCGTGACCGCGGTGCGACGCAACTCGCCGCTCGACCTAGCCGGGACGGTCGCCGTGCTGGCCGGCCAGAGCGTGCCGACGTTCTGGCTCGGCGTGATGCTGATCATCGTCTTCGCGGTCGACCTCAAGGTGCTGCCGGCGTCGGGCCGCGGCGACTGGCGCAACCTCGTGCTGCCCGCCGTCGCGCTCGGTGCCTACTCGGCCGCCATCACGGCGCGGCTGCTGCGCTCGAGCCTGATCGAGGTGCTCGCGGCCGACTACATCCGCACGGCGCGCGCCAAGGGGCTCGCGCCGCGCGTCGTCCTGCTCGGCCACGCGCTGCGCAACGCGGCGCTCCCGGTCGTGACAGTGCTCGGGCTCCAGCTCGGGGCGCTGCTGGGTGGGGCGGTCGTCACCGAGACGGTGTTTGCCTACCCGGGCATGGGACGGCTCGCCATCCAGTCGATCAGCAACCGCGACGTGCCGGTCGTGCAGGCGTTCGTCTTCGTCACGGCGCTCCTGATCGCGCTGATCAACCTCGGCGTCGACCTGCTCTACGCCGCGCTCGACCCGCGCATCCAGCTTCGCGGAGGCACGCGGTGAGCCGGCCACGTGCCGGGCCGGGAGCGGTCGCTCTCCCGGCGCAGCCCGCCACGCGGCCCGAGACAGTGCACCGCAATCGGCTGCTGCGGGGCCTCCGACGCGACCCGAAAGGGATCGTCGGGCTGGTGATCGTGGTGCTTGTGGCGGTGGCCGCGGTCGCCGCCCCCTGGCTCGCGCCGCACGACCCCACCCAGCAGAACGTGGCGGCCCGGCTGCTGCCCCCCGAGGGCCTCGGCAACTACGCGGGCCACCCGCTCGGCACCGATGCGCTCGGCCGCGACGTGCTCAGCCGGATCATCTACGGCGCGCGCGTCTCGCTGGTGGTCGGGGTCGCCTCGGTGCTGCTGGCGGGGGTAGTCGGCGTCCTGCTCGGCCTCGCTGCCGGCTACCTCGGTGGCCGGGTCGAGGCGGTGACTATGCGGCTGGCCGACATCCAACTCGCCATCCCCTCGCTCGTGCTCGCCATCGCGGTGATGGCGGTGGTTCGGCCCGGGCTCGCCACGATCATCGGCGTGCTGGCGGTCACCGGCTGGGTCGTCTACGCGCGGGTCGTGCGTGCGGAGACGCTGTCCGTGCGTGAGCGCGAGTTCGTGCAGGCGGCGCGGGTGCTGGGCGCCTCGCGGACCCGGATCGTCTTCCGCCACGTCCTGCCCAACGTCGTCACCTCGGCGATCGTGATCGCCAGCCTCGAGGTGCCGCGCATGATCCTAACCGAGGCGTCGCTGTCGTTCCTGGGCGTCGGCGTGCCGCCGCCGACGCCGTCCTGGGGCGGCATGGTCGCCGACGGGCGCGGCTACGTCGAGCGGGCGCCCTGGGTCGCCACCTACCCCGGCCTGGCCATCCTCGCCACGGTGATCGGCGTCAACCTGCTCGGCGACTGGCTGCGCGAGGCGCTCGACCCGCGCCTCGGCGGCCCCTGAGCGCCGGCCGGCCCTGGCGGGCGGGCGCGACACCGGTGTCGCGCCCGCCCGCGTAGATCGAGGAGGAGCAACACTGCCATGCCCCGCATCACCCGAGACACCCGCCGCTGGTTTCCGCTCCTGCTCCTGCTGAGCGCCATGCTGCTC
>JBHOQZ010000136.1:0-2190 GCA_042408635.1 Chloroflexota bacterium | reverse complement strand
CCGACGCCTGCCTCCGAGACCAGCTTGACGCCGACGCGGGCGCGCGGGTTGATCTGCTTCAGGTCGTAGATGAGCTGGGCCAGGTCCTCGATGCTGTAGATGTCGTGGTGTGGCGGCGGCGAGATCAACGGGATGCCGGGGATGGCGTGGCGCAGGCGCGCGATCAGCTCCGTCACCTTGTGGCCGGGGAGCTGACCGCCCTCGCCCGGCTTCGAGCCCTGCGCCATCTTGATCTCGAGCTCCTCGGCCATCGTGAGGTAGAGCGGCGTCACGCCGAACCGCGCCGAGGCCACCTGCTTGATCTTGTTGTGCGCCACGTTGCCGTCGGGGTTGACGGCGTAGAGCTCCGGGTCCTCGCCACCCTCGCCGCTGTTCGAGCGCCCGCCTAGCCGGTTCATCGCGATCGCCAGCGTCCGGTGCGCCTCGGGCGAGAGCGCGCCCAGCGACATCGCGGTGCAGACGAAGCGGCGGGTGATCGCCTCGACCGGCTCGACCTCGGCCAGCGGCACCGGGTCGACCGGGCGGAAGTCGAGCAGGTCGCGCGGCGCTGCCGGCTCGCGGTTGTCCACCTGGGCGCGGTAGGCCTCGTAGAGCTCGGCCACCGCCTCGTCGGCCGCCTCCGGTTGGCTCGCCGTGTTCACCAGCGCCTGGAGCGAACGCACGACCGCCGGCGCGTAGCCGTGGTACTCCCCGTCCTTGCGGTGCCGCACCCGGCCGAGGTCGGGCAGGCCCTCCTTACCCGCGTGTGCGCGCCCGCCCGTGGCCACCCCTCCACCGTAGGCGGCGAGCCAGCGCTCCACCAGCTCCTCGCCGAGTTCGCGCCAGCCGGCTCCGCCCAGCCGCGAGGGCACGTCGGGGCAGCAGCGCGCCAGCACCGGCTCGGCCAACCCGAGCGCCTCGAAGATCGCCGCGCCCTGGTAGCTCTGGAGCGCCGAAATCCCCATCTTCGACATGATCTTGAGCAGGCCGTGCTCGAGCGCGTGGCGGTAGTGCTCGGCCAGGTCATCCGGGTCGTGCTCGGCGAGCTGCCGCTCGCTCACGAGAGACCGCACCGTGTCGAACGCCAGGTGCGGGTGCACCGCGCTAGCGCCGAGGCCGATCAGCACGGCCAGGTGGTGCGTCTCCCAGGCATCGCCAGTTTGCGCGATGATATCGGCGCACGGCCGCAGCCCACTGCGCACGAGCGCCTGATGGCAGGCGCCGACCGCGAGCGGCATCGGGATCGGCAGCCGTCCCTCGCCCGCGCCCAGGTCCGAAAGGACAAGCAGGTGCGCGCCCCCGCGCACCGCCTCGACCGCCGCCTCCGCCAGCGCGACGACCGCCGGCTCGAGGCCGTCCGCACCGCGCGCTGCCGGATACGACGCCTCGAGTGTCACGATCCGCCAGCCCTGGCGCTCGAGCGCTATGAGCTGTGTCATCTCTTCGCCGGTCAGCACCGGGCTTTCCAGGCGCACGATCCGGCTGGCCTCGGCGGCGTCCGGTTCCTCGAGCAGGCCTGGGTGCCGTCCCGCCCAGACCGTGAGCGACATCACCGCGCGTTCGCGCAGCGGGTCAATCGGTGGATTCGTCACCTGGGCGAAGCGCTGCCGGAACCGGGCGTAGACCGGCCGGGCAAAGCGTGCCAGCGGCGGGATCGGCGTGTCGTCGCCCATCGACCAGACCGCTTCCTCCCCGCCCATCACCATCGCCCGCAGCACGATCCGCAAATCCTCGGCGGTGTAGCCGTGCAGGCGCTGGAGAGGCAAGAGCGTCGCCGGATCGACGCGGCCGCCGTCCGAGATCGGCGCGCGGGCGATCGGGTAGAGCTTGCGGCGCAGCCAGCGCGCGTAGGGCTGGGCGCGGGCGACTGCGAGCTTTACGTCGCGGTCGCGTAGGAGCTTGCCGGTCTTGAGGTCGACCGCGATCACCTGGCCGGGGCCGAGCCGCCCCTTCTCGACGATCGCCGCCTCGTCGAGCGGCACCACCCCCACCTCGGAGGCGACGACCAGGCGGCCATCCACGGTGAGCGTCCAGCGGCAGGGGCGCAGGCCGTTGCGGTCGAGCGCCGCCGCGACGAAGCGGCCGTCGCAGACCGCGAGCGCCGCCGGACCGTCCCAGGGCAACCGGGCTGCGTTCGCGGCGCGGGAGCGCGAGCTGAAGGCGCCCGTCTGGGGCGAGGACCTGGCCGATCTGCTCCCGGTGATCCAGGCG
>JBHOQZ010000133.1:0-1353 GCA_042408635.1 Chloroflexota bacterium | reverse complement strand
GGCCTGGCGGGTCAGCGCGGCGTTGTCGCGCAGGATGCGCAGGCGTCGCCCATTGCTCAGGAACCCCCAGAGGTGGCGGTCGGAGCGGTTGAGGAACTCCTGCACCAGCCCGTGGGGGCTCATCCCGGCCGCGCCGGCGGCGCCCGGCGTGCGCCGGTCCAGCTCGAACCGGAAGCTGAGCAGGTGGATCGGCACGTTGCCCCAGACGTGCGAGATCGGGTAGCTCTTGCCGTCGATGGTCAGGCCGCTGCCGGCCGGGCCGTCGGCGCGGGAGGCAGCGCGGGCGGGCTGCAGCCGGCCGTAGCCCAGCCGGGCGAAGAGCGGCAGCAGCCAGCGCTCGCGGGTGAGGGTGGTGCCGGTGTCGTCCGGCGGCAGGGCAGTCATCGCCTCGCGGAAGGCGGCCCAGACGCCCAGCAGGTGGTTCCAGGCGCCGTTGATCGCCTCGTTGATCCGCTCGCCGGGGTTGAGGTGGTAGTCGGCCGGCGTCAGGCCCTCCAGGTCGCGCGCCTCGGCCACCCGCGCCAGCAGGTCGGGCGGCAGGATGGCGCCCTGTGTCGCGATCGTGGTGAAAGCCCGGGTCCCTGCGGGCGCGTGGCGGCGCTCAAGCATCGGCGTGCCTCCTCCAGCGTGCCTCATCCCCCCACCCCCACCACGGGCAGGTAGACGTAGAGCCCGAGGACGTCGGGCGGCAGTTGGGGCTCGACGCGCAGCCCCGCCGCGCTCAGCCGCGCCGAGAGGCGCACGCGCCGGTGGGCGTCGAGCAACTCGTCGGCGCGGCGGCGCGCCTCCGCCTCCAGGTGGGGCCACGCGGCGTCGAAGCCCTCGATGACGCGGCGCAGGATCGTCGTCGCCTGGTCGGGCGGCGTGTTGGCGTCGGGGGTGAGCGCGATCAGCCGCTCCGCCTCGGCGTCGGGCAGCCAGTCGGCCGGGTACCCGCTTGCGGGTGCAGGCGCGCCCGTGAAGGCGAGCAGGCGGCAGTCCTCGGCCAGGAGCTGGCGCTCGCGCTCCCCGCGCCCGGCGATGATGTGGAAGCGGAAGCGCACCAGCAGCGCCGTGGTCCGGCGGGCAACGCCGCGGGTGCGCACCACGCCGCAGCGGCGCGCCACCCCCTCCGCCAGCGGATCGAGCGCGGTGTCCATCACGTGGGTGGCGAGCCCCTCGACCAGCGGGTGCGTGCGGCTCAGGTAGAGCTCGCCGTCCTCCACCGGCAGAGCGAACCGTGCCCGGAAGCGCTCGGGCAGCCCGCCCGGCCGCACGCCCAGCGCCTCGCGCACCGCGCGCCCGGTCTCGGCCAGGTCGATGTCGAACCCGGGCGGCCGAGTGGCGCCTGGCGGTGGCGCCGCACCGGGCACC